>NZ_CAMXYR010000034.1 GCF_947253225.1 uncultured Anaerococcus sp.
ACTTCTGTCTGATGCGTGATTTATTTTGTCCTTATCTTCCGATAAGAATCATTGTTATATAAAGAAATTAACTAAGGTTTTTAGTTGTTTTCGTTTACATCTTATATAACTTTCGTTATATAGATCGTTGATATTAATTTTTAAAGGTTCATGTCATTCGCTCATCGCGTTGACTATTATATAGTACCACGGATATTTTTTCTTGTCAAGCTTTTTTTGAATTTTTTTATTTAATTCTTTATTTTGTGCTTGCCAATATCGCAATGACAATTTATATATTACACTAGTGCTTTTCTTTTGTCAAATTTTTTATTTAAAAAATCACCTAACCATTGGGTTAGGTGATTTTTCCTGTTTTTATATATTAAATTGATTTTTAAGTATGTTAAGGTTCCTTAGAATTTCTTCTGTTAGGTCGTCATAGGTTAGTAAACTGTCTATATCTTTTTTCGCTTGAGCCAAATTTCCTAGGCTTAAATTTATTTGTATTTTGTTGTAGGTAAGCCTTGGATCTTCAGGGTATTTTTTTAGGCCCTCTTGAATTATTGTCAAGGCTTTTTCTACTTCTCTGTTCATGTATAGACTTATAGCATAATCATTATAGGCTTCTCTAAAGTCTGCTCCTTCATTTAAGCCATTTCTAAAGGCCATTATAGAGTTTTCGTACTGGCCAAGGTTTTGGTAGCTAACTCCTAAGTAGTAGTATGCATCAGCCCTTTTGTGCTGGGATAGGATTCCTGTTAATTTTATAATTGCTTCGTTATAATTTCCTTTTCCTATATAATACAAGGCTTCTTCTATTTCTGCATTATCGTTTATTTCTCTAAGTTTATCCCTTACTTCTTCCTTAGCAGCTTCCACGTCTGTTCTTCTTAGGGCATTGTTGTAATAGTTTCTAGCCTTTAGGTATTCACCTAAGTTAGTATATATGTTTCCTAGTTCGTAGTAAGCTATAGCAAAATCTTCATTAGAACTTATTAGTTCTTGTAATATCCTTAAAGCTTCCCTAACAAAATCATCTTTTTCTTTTATTTCTTCTCTGTATGCCATTGGCCAAAGAAGTCTTGCATAGTTATATGAATTATACTTATCTAAAGGGTTTAGAATGTATCCACCTCTCAATAGGAGTAGGGCTTTCTCATAATCTTCATCCATTACCCTAATTGCTCTTGAGGATGAAAAATTAGTAATATCTTCTAGGTAGTGGTTTAAAACGTTTATATATTCATAATTATGAATAAAGTCTTGGTCAGCTCCAATGTTTATAAGCATGCCTTCGAGAATCAGGTCGAGATTTATTTTATTTGCCATCTCCCCTGTCATCAGACCTTTTTTCATATCGTCCATATAGATAGGAAGGGGCAAATCTCCTAAGAGTTCATAGGACGCTCCTTCTTTAAGGTCAATATATCCTAGTTTTTCTACATATTTTCTAAAATAATTGTCTAATTTCAAAGTTTTATCCTCTCATAAATTTTCTTTGTCTATATGGATGTTCGTCCGTGTATTTGAAGATATGACCTCTAATCACGCAGAAAAATGTTCGAATAACTGCAATTATAATGATTGTTATAAGAGTATTTATTCCTAGCCCCTGTAAGTTCATCATTAATAAGCTTTCTACTAATATAAAAATTGCTGAAATTAATCCGTAGGTAAGGGGATTGTCTATAACAAATTTCACTGATGAGCTCACTGCATAAAAACCGTGTTTGTTTCCTATATATACTTCTTCAAGCAAGGCAGATGTTAAAAGTTTCACTATGAAGCTCACCACAAAAGCACCTCTTTGGCTTGCCCCCATAACTAGCATATCTACTAATAAATTTATTATATAGAGATAGAACATAGTGCTTAGTAGTGGTTGAAAAAATGTATTTATGGATGTCTGTACAGATTTTTTCCCTGGGTTTCCATAAATAACAACAGCTCTTAAAGCTTGGACAACAAAGCTAAGGACTAAAACATCTACTAGATAATTTACGAACCCACCGATGCTTCCAAAAGCTGAAATTCCGAGCATTCCTGTGTCTTGTAAGATTAATCTAAGTAATATAAAGGCAAATACCAAGTAGACCTTGCCCAGCTTGGAGAAAGTTGCCTTTAGAGCATAGGATGATACTTGGATAAAGTCCTTTACTAGGTCTCTCATTACATCTTCTCCACAGTTTTAATTCCCAATAGTCCTAGAGAACTTTTAATTACTAGGGAAGTGGCGTATGTTAGGGCAAGTCTTTCTTCCTTTAATTGGATATCTTCTATATTTATTTGGCAGGTGTTATAGAATTTATTGAAATTTTTAGCAATTTCTGTGATATGTCTTGTCAAAAGAGAAGGCTCATATTTTTCACATGCCTTGGCTACCACGTCTTTGAAGTTTCCTAAAGATTTTACTAGGGCAAATTCTTCATCACTCGCGATTTTCTCGAAGGTTGAGATTCTAGGTTCGTTAAAACCTGACTTTCTTAAGACAGACTTAGCTCTTGCATAGGTGTATTGAACATAAGGGCCTGTTTCTCCATCAAAGTTTAGGACTTCATCCCAGTCGAATACATAGTCCTTGATTCTATTATTGTATAACTCTTGGAATTTAACAGCACCAATTCCTACAACCCTTGCAGTTTCATCAATATTTTCAATCTCGCTATCACGATTTACCATTATTTCTCTAGTTTTGTCGATAGCCTTGTTTAATACATCTTCTAGAAAAACAACTTGTCCTTTCCTAGTTGACAAAGTTTGGTCTTTAAGACTAACCATGCCAAATGGAATGTGGATACAATCTTTAGAAAATTCATAGCCCATAAGCTCTAAAATTGCCTTTAACTGTTGGAAGTGTAAGTTTTGTTGAGTTGCTACTACATATAGATTTTCGTCAAAATCATAAACTTTCTTCCTATTGATGGCTGTTGCTATATCTCTAGTAATATAAGCAGATGAACCGTTTGACTTGATTATAATTGATGGTGGCAAATCATAAGAAGTTAAGTCTACAATATAAGCTCCATCGGATTCAACTAATAGATTTTTCTCTTTAAGCTCATTGACAACTGCTGGAATAAATTCTGAGTGGTAAGCCTCACCATTGTAATTATCGAATTTGATATCCAAAAGCTTGTAAACCCTATCAAATTCATTGAAGGAAATCTCCTTAAACCAAGACCAGAGTCTTACAGCTTCCTCTTCTCCATTTTCAAGATTTTTGAACTCTAATCTAGCTTCATCCATCATTTTTTCATCTTTGCTAGCTTCGTTATTGTATCTAACGTAAAGATTTAGAAGTTCCTTTATCGGATTTTCCTTAAGCTTATCATCATCTCCCCAAAGTTTGTAGGCAGCAATCATAGTTCCAAATTGGGTACCATAATCTCCTATATAGTTGCTAGCTATAGTCTTGTATCCCATAAATTCGTGGATATTTCTTAGGGCATCTCCTATTACTGTTGAACGAATGTGGCCGATATGAAAAGGTTTAGCAATGTTTACAGATGAAAACTCTACAATTCTCGTCTTGCCCTTACCAAACTCACTTCTTCCATAGGCTTCTTTTTTATCAATTATCTCATTTAGAATCTTTTCTTCATAAGTTTGTCTATCTAGGAAAAAATTAATGTAAGCATTTAAACTTTCAATCCTAGAAAAACCATCAATTTCCAAGTTTTGACTAAGTTCTCCTGCAATCATAGCAGGATTTTTCCTCATAACTTTAGCAAGCGAAAAACATGGGAAAGAATAATCTCCCATATTATCTTGAGGAGGTATTTCGATTAGTTTATATATCTCTTCATAGGTTAATCCTATGTCTTTTTTTTCTATTTCTTTTGCAATTTTTTCTTTAAAATCAGTCATTTTGCCTCTCTTATCCAAATGTTACAATAGTAACTCCATATCCGCCTTCCTTATCATCGCCGAATCTAAAATCACTTATTCTCCTATCACCTTCAAGAATTTCGTTAACTCCCTTAATCAAAGCTCCTGTTCCCTTACCATGGATTATTTTAGCCTTGGCAAGGCCTGCAAGCATTGCATCATCGAGATACTTATCCAGATTTCTAATCGCCTCATCGTATCTTTGTCCTCTTAGGTCAAGGGTTGGCGATATATACATAGCCTTTTTAGTATTATACACTTTTGTAAGGTTCTTTTCTGTTTGGTTTTCTCCCTTGATTTTTGTAACATTTTTTATATTTGAATCCATCTTTAGGATTCCCATCTGAACTTTAATATTTCCCTTGCTATCTGGAGCTTCAATTACTTCAGCTTTTTCATTTATCCCTGCAATAATTACCATATCTCCAACTTTAAGACTCTTAGGAATATTTGATGACTTAGCTAGAGATAATTTATCACCTTCTCTTTCTATGCGACCTTCCTTGTATTTATTCCTAATCTTATTAAGAGACCTATCTATATCAGAAGTATTGGAATTACGAGATTTTTTAGCTTCTTTGAGCATTTCTTGACTTCTCTTATTTGCCTTAGCTAAAATTTCATTAGCCTTATCTTCAGCTTCCTTGATTATATCTTCTTCTTTTCTTTCAAGTCTCTTTGATTTTTCCTTTAACTCATTCCTAATTCTTGCAATTTCTTTCTTGTAGTCGTCAATTTCCCTGTTCTTATCTTCGATTTCTTTCTTGTCTTCTTCAATTTCTGCTAGAATCTTATTTATATTTCTTGTATCTTCTCCAATAAGATTCTTTGCATTTTGTAGAATTTCTAAGGGAAGACCTAGTCTTTTTGATATTTCAAAAGCGTTGGACTTGCCTGGCGTTCCTATTTCTAGCTTATAGGTTGGGGATAGGGTGTTTACATCAAATTCAACTGATGCATTCATAACTCCTGAAGTCTCTACAGCATAATATTTTAATTCACTGTAGTGGGTTGTCGTAAAGGTCATAACTCCTTTTTGTGTTAGGTAATTTAGGATAGCTATGGCAAGGGCGGCTCCTTCAACAGGATCTGTTCCAGACCCGATTTCGTCAAGTAGAACTAGTGAAGATGGTGTCGCCTTATCTAATATCCTAACTATGTTGGTTAGGGATGCAGAAAAAGTTGAAAGACTCATCTCTATTGATTGGGTATCTCCAATATCTACAAATATATCATCAAAAACGCAAACCTTACTTCCTTCAAGAGCAGGAATAAAAAGAGCAGTTTGTGCCATGGCAGAAATAAGACCAACTGTCTTTAGACTTACAGTCTTACCTCCAGTATTTGGTCCAGTAATAATAAGAGTTGTATAGCTTCCTCCAATCTTTACATCAATTGGTACAACTTTTCCAGAAAGAAGTGGATGTCTAGCTTCTCTTATATCCAGAATTTTTTCATCATTTATTATAGGTAAGCTCATCTCTTTTTCTAGAGCAAATTTCGCCTTGGATTGAAGAAAGTCAATTCTTGCTATTAGTTTTTGATTTTCCAAAAGTTCAACATCAAAAGCTTGGGCTATCCTTGAAAGTCTGTCGAGAATTTTTCTAATCTCTTCATCTTCCTTAATTTCAAGGTCTCTAAGTTGGTTGTTAAGTTCTACTATAGCGGCTGGTTCAATAAAAAGGGTATTGCCAGAAGAAGATTTGTCGTGGACAATTCCTCCAATGACAGCTCTCTTGTTGGTCTTTACAGGAACTACATACCTTCCATCTCTTACAGATACAACCCTATCTTGGAGAGCATCTTCATATTTGGATGAGGATATATATGAATTTAACTTAATCCTTATATCACTTTCTTTTCTTTGCTTTTGCCTTCTTATATTCCTAAGCGTCGAAGAAGCATTATCTGAAATCTCTTCTTCATTTATTATAGAACGGTCGATTTCATTTTTAAGAAAATCATTAGTAGAAATTCTAGCAAAAATATCTCCAATTAGTGAATCATCAATACTTTCTCCATAGTCTTTGAGGTAGGTTGATACCCTAAGAAGATCAAGTATTTTTAATAATTCACTCGGCTCTAAAATTCCATTTTTCCTGATATAGGCAACTATTTCCCTGAGGTCAACAAGACCAAATAAATCTATATTTCCATTTTTTCTTATGACCTTCTCCATAGCTTGAGCATAGTTTAATTCTTGGTTAATGTAGTCAATATCGCTAGAAGGTCTCAAGGCCATGATTTGTTTCTTTACCAAATTTGACCTAGCATATCGAGAAAGCTTGGCTAATATTTTTTCATATTCTAAAACTTGTAGGGTTCTTTCTTGCATTAAATAACACCTCTGTCGTAATTAATATTGTCAATTTTTTTACCTTTACAAAAGTCGTCTAAGTCATCATCTGTAAATACAGAGACAAGGATAGAAACATGAGCTTTAAATTTATCTAAATCAACCTTACTGGCTTTATCTGGATAAATAATCGAAATTCCATCTTCTCTAAGAATCCTTAACTTACTTCCACCTTCATTAACCATTTGACCATAGCTGAACTTACATGATTCGCACCCACTGAGACCACATTTTTTAATCGCAGAAAAAGGACAGTGTCTCATATTCATAAGTTCAATCCTACCATACCCCAAGGCTTCAACAGGAAAATACTTAGAATTCTGGTTAATATTTGAAAAAGTTTCTTCGACTGATGAACAAATCATTTCAGCGAAAGTTTTGTAAAACTTGTAAGTATAGCTATTAAAGACATTCATATACCTTCCTATCCTTATTTTTATCCCATTTTTCCTAAAATCTTCTACGAAATTTAGATCCCTGTAGTTATTAAAGATAACTCCCTTGATATTTTTCTCCTTAATAAAAGAAATGAGCTTATGTATATCATAATCCTCATGAGCTAGAAGGTTTAGGTAAAGATTAAAGCTCTTATACTTTTCATCATAGGAATTTATATAAATATTATCAAAATCTCTGAGTTTGGCTGGGTTTATTGCCGTGGTTTTTAGTTCAATATTAATCTGCCTCTTTGTATCAACGATATTTTTAGGGCTTTCTAGGTCAATACTAATAGCTTTTCTGTGGTAGGTCTTTAAAATTTCTTCCTTGAGTTTTTCGACTCCACCTCTCCTAAGGTCATTTATATCTTTCTTGCTAATAAAAATATTCCCTTCTATATCTACATCAATTTTTCTAGGACTGTAAATCTCATCTCCAAATTTTGATAGATTTTCTCTTATATCCTCTGGGCTTATTGTAATTTTCTTAGCTTCTTCTAAAACTTTATCAAGTTCATACCTTAGCTCAAAAGTCTTGTAGCTTAGGGTAAGGCTTGGTTTTTCTCCAAGTACACCCCTAAACTCAAGGCTTATTGGGAGATTTTTGTAGGTGGATAGACCATAATCGAGATTTTTGGTAAGCCTAGGAGAATTGAGCATCAAAACATCAGAGCCTACCTTTGCGTCTTTATATTTTTCTAGGATAATTCTATCATTTTTTTTATAAGCTTTAGTTGTTGTAAGGGGGAGTTTCTTGTTTTTATCTGTTGTTATTTCGAGATTATCACCAAGAACTAGGTCAGATGTGCTAATAAAGAATCTCTCCCTGCCATTTTTTTCAACTTTTCCAACACTTCTGTGCTTGTTGTCTTTCTCAAGAGTTATATAATCTCTATTTTGACCAAAAATGAATCCTTTGGTATACCCCCTATTTGAAATATCTCTCAAATCAGTTTGCTTATAGGATTTGCCATCAACTTTTTCCTTATAATTTTTAACTACATTAAAAACATATTCAGGAGTTTTCATCCTGCCTTCTATCTTAAAACAATCGATGCCTAGACCTATAAGGTCATCAAGCTTATCTATAACATTGAGGTCTTTCATGTTGAGAAAGTAATCCTTGGCTAGAGTTTTTCCAGCAGATTCCAATTGGTACTTTTGTCTGCAAATTCCTGCACACCTACCCCTATTTGCTGAACGAGCTCCAAAATAGGAGCTCATCAAACATTCTCCAGAATAGGAAACGCAAAGAGAACCATGAACAAAAACTTCCTTTTCCACGGGCAGATTTGCAATTTTTCTAAGTTCTTCAATCGGCGTTTCACGGGCAATAACGACCCTATCAAAGCCAAGATTCATCAGAGCCTTAGCTCCGTAATAATCCCTTACAGCCATCTGGGTAGAGGCATGAAGGTCAAGTCCTCTTAGTTTGTCTTTGAGAATGGTAAAAAGTCCCAAATCTTGAATAATCAAAGCATCAACCCCATATTCATAGAGTTTTTGAGCGTAAGATACAGCCTTAGCAATTTCTTCATCCTTAATTAAGATATTCATAGTTACAAAGACCTTCTTGCCAAAAAGATGGATAAGATCAATGTAGTCTTTCACCTGATCTATATCAAAATTTTCGGCATAGGCTCTTGCTCCAAAATCGTCGACTGCCATATAGAAACTGTCCGCTCCTGCTGCAAGGCCTGCTTCAAGCATCTGGTAGTTTCCGACTGGGGCTAAGATTTCCGCCTTAACCATCAAAGATTTCCTTTCAAGGTATCATTTTCTTTAGTTAAATCCATAACATGAACTTGAAGTCTTTTTACTTCATTCTTTAGTTTTTCTATTGTATCGTCAGAATTTTTGTGCTTGTCGAGTTTATTTTTAAGACTGAGTATCTCTTCTTGAAGATTATTTATTTTTTCTTTGCTTGTAGACTTTTCCTCAAGCAAAAACTCATTTTCATCTCTAAGTTTTTCTACTTCTTCCTTAACTTTAGGATATAGGCTTAAGGGTTCTTCGCTTTCTTCCTTTAGAGTATTATAATCTTTGGCAAGCTTAAAGAGGTCGTCTGTGATGTTTACCCCAGCCAAAATCAACTGCCTATCAAAGGTTAGCCTACTAGATTTCACTTCTTGGATTTTTCTATCAAATATTTCTACTATCTCTTTTATATTTTCCTTGGCTTCATTTGTAACAAGGGTGTAATTTTTGCCATCTATTTGGACGTCAACTTTATATTCGCTCAAGTATTACTCCTAACTACGCAAAACTATATCTTGTTTCTCTAATTCTTCTAGGATATTCTTCTCTATTCCAGAGATGTCCTTATCCTTTAAGGTTCTATCATTTGACCTATATAAAACCTTGTAAGAGATTGATTTTTTGCCCTTTTCCATGTGTTCGCCTGTATAGATATCAAATAAACAAATACCATCTACAAGACCACCACCATTTTCTCTTATAATATTTTCAACAAGGTCTGACTCTAAATCTCTAGCTACTACGAAAGAGTAATCTCTTTCAATAGCTGGATACTTGCCTATAGGCTTATATTTTTTCTCGATAATTCTTTTATCCTCTATCAAGGCTAGGTTTATTTCAAGAATTAAGGCTCCTTGGTCGATATCATATTCATCCCTTACTGGGTAGGAAATCTCTCCCATAATACCGATTTTTGCCCCTGCAAAATAAATATCTGCACATCTTCCCGCATGAAAAGTTCTTACATTTTCATTAGCCTTATAGGTAAATCTATTGAAGCCTACACCTTTCATAACCTCTGTAAAGAAATCTTTTAGGTCGTAGAAGGTGTATGAACCATAAAGACCCATAGTTAGGGTCATATTTTCCTTAGGAAGTTTGTCAGAAGTTTTCTCGAAAGTCCTATCAAGCTCAAAAAATCTCATATCTTTTTGCCCATATTTGATATTTTTTCCTATAACATCAAGCATAGATGGTATCTGAGTAGTTCTCATTACTGAATAATCTTCACCAAGTGGATTGATAAGTTTAATATAAGATCTTAGCTTTGAATCATCTTCTACCCCTAGCCTATCAAATTCTTTTGGAGAAATAAAGGAATAAGTTGCAAGTTCAGAGAATTTCTGACCGACAAGTTTATTCTTTAGATCATCCCTTAGTAGTCTTTTGCTAGACCTTTCCCCTCTTTTGAGGCTTGAAACTAGAGGTTTATTTTCAATGTTGCCCATCCCATAAAGTCTTACAACTTCTTCTATGAGATCTGCTTCCATTTCAATATCGCTCCTAAAATAAGGAACCTTGACCCTGATTTTTTCTTCACCAACTTTTTCTACTTCAAATTCTAATAGTTCAAGATTTTTGATGGCTTCATCAAGTGTAAAGTCTACCCCTGTAAGCATATTCAATCTATTGAGTCTAAGGTCAAGGGATATTTCTTCCCTACTTTGTTTGCCCTCATCAAAAGATCCTCCTACTACTTCACCAATACCAAGGTCAGCTATCATTTTCATAGCTCTTTTTGATGCAAATTCTGCCATTTCTATTGGCACACCCTTCTCGAAGCGGCTGCTTGCCTCGCTTCTAAGACCAAGAGTCTTTGATGATTTTCTTATATTTGAAGCATCAAAATTTGCTGCTTCTAGGAGGATGTTTTTTGTTTCATTTGTAACTTCAGAATCCATCCCGCCCATTATTCCTGCAAGACCAATAGCTTCCTTACCATCAGCTATTACAAGCATTGATGAATCGAGTTTCCTGTCAGTTCCGTCAAGTGTTTTTAGGATTTCACCTTCCTTTGCATCTCTTACGATTATTTTTTTATCAGCTAGTTTATCAAGATCATAGGCGTGGAGGGGTTGACCTGTTTCAAGCATAACAAAGTTTGTAATGTCAACAATATTGTTGATTGGTCGCATACCAGCAAGCATTAGGTAGTTTTGAAGCCATTGAGGAGATTTTTTGATTTTTATATTTTTTGCAACCCTTGCTACAAAACGCTCACAATTTTTGCTCTCAACTTGTATTCCTTTAGAATAATTTTTTATATCTTCATCATTTGCCTTGAAATCCAGGCTTGGGTAGGTGATTTTTTCACCAAAACTTGCCGCAGATTCTCTAGCCATTCCAATGATAGAAAGACAATCAGGTCTATTTGGAGTTATTTCATATTCTATAACTGGTGTATTTGAAAAAAGGGCATCCACTGCTCTTGTTCCTGGCCTGAAGTCGCCCTCAAGAACAATAACTCCATCCCTAAGATCTTTAGGGATAACAGAATCATCATAACCAAGTTCACTATAGGCTGTAAGCATACCTTGGGATACTATTCCAAAAAAGTCATGGTCTTCTATCACTGTCCCATTATCAAGTTTAGTTCCAGAAGTAATCACCAAAAGATAATTCCCTTCTTTGGTATTTTTTGCATTAGTAATTATTGTTATAGGCTCATCTTCTCCAACATCAATCTTCAAAACCTTGAGTCTATCAGCATTTGGATGTTTTTCTTGACTGAGTACATGACCTACCACAACTCCTTCTAGGTTACTTGTGTAAATATTTACTTCCTCAACATGAGATCCAGTTTCTGATAGCCTATCTGTTATAGTCTTTAAGTCTTTGTCTAATTTTAAATAATCTTTTTGCCAAATTAAAGGTACTAACATATTTCCTCCTAGAATTGTTCTATAAATCTCTTGTCATTGTCATAGAGAAGTCTAATATCATCGAGGCCATATTTGACCATGGCAATCCTATCAACTCCTAATCCAAAGGCGAATCCAGTATATTTTTCACTATCTATACCACAAGCCTCAAGCACTTTCGGATGAACCATTCCTCCACCCAAAAGTTCCATTGACCAGCCAGTATTTCCACAAGCAGGACATCCCTCGCCCTTACATATTGGGCAAGTTACATCTACTTCAAGAGATGGCTCAGTAAATGGGAAATGGTGGGGACGATACCTCAACTTCATCTCATCCCCAAACATTTCTTTAATAAAAGTTTCTAAAGTAGACTTTAGATTTGCCATAGAGACATTCTCATCTACTACCAAACATTCCAGTTGATGAAACATTGGTGAGTGAGTTGCATCTACCTCATCATTTCTAAAAACCCTACCAGCAGAGACCATCTTTATTGGAAGTTTACCCTCGTTCATTACCCTAATTTGCATACTAGATGTATGAGGACGTAGTAAGACATCTTTGTTGATATAGAAGGTATCTGATGTAGACCTTGCTGGATGATCTTCTGGTGAGTTTAGATCGTCAAATACGAACTTCACTGTATCTACTTCTGGTCCTTCAACAACATCAAAGCCCATATTCTGGAAGATTGATTCAAGCTCTTCCATAGTTTGGTTAATCACTGCAAAGTGGCCTGACTCAACCTTATCGAAGTGAGCAGTTACATCTATCTTTTCTTCCTTAACCCTTTCTTCCAACAATGCTTTTTGGATTTCTTGTCTTTTTTTACTAAGAGATTTTTCTATTGCACCACTAGTTTGATTAATCAACTTCCCTGCCATAGGCTTTTCTTCATTAGAAAGTTTAGCTATAGATTTTTTTAAATCTGTGATTACACCCTTTTTTCCTAAATATTTAATTCTTAATTTCTCAAGATCATCAATAGACCTTGCTACTGTCAATTCACTGGTAAAAGTTTCTAAAACTTTTTTTAAATTCTCTTCCATTTTTTCCTCCAAATAAAAAAATCCGCCCTCAAAAGGACAGATATTTCTGCGGTACCACCTTAATTGGTTTATAAATAAACCCACTCTTTGCTTTAACGAAAAGCTTAAACGTATCGACTACTTAATTCATCTCAAACTTCATCGGTGAATATCTCTAATCGTAACTTAAAAGGCTCTCAACATCCCTAATTTGCTGTATAAGAATAACTAAAGTCTTTCCGAATCATTAGCCTAGTATATTCATCATAATGCTTGCTGCTATGGCTGCATTTAAAGATTCAATCTCTCCTTGCATGGAAATTTTTATGAAATCATCAGTCATCTCTCTAATTTCATCGCTTAGACCATTGGCCTCATTCCCAATAGCAAGGATAATAGGCTTACTATCAAGCTTATAGTCTTTCGCCTCTATCCCGTCCATATCGCTAGCTAAAATTTTATAAGAACTCTTCATTTGTCTAATATCATCTAGGGAAAGCTCTTTGATATTTGTTCTAAAAATCGAACCCATAGATGCCCTAAGAGTTTTTTCATTGTAGATATCTACACAAGCTTCTGTTAGGATAATGTCTGAAAATCCAAAGGCTTCAGCCGACCTAATCATAGTTCCCATATTGCCAGGGTCATTGATGTGGTCGAGGAGAAGAACTTTTTCAGATTTTATATCCTTGACTTTTTTCTTCCTAACAACTGCCCCAATCCCATCAGGTGCTTTTAGTTCAGTCAATTTAAGGTAGATATTCTTATCAAAGACAAACTCATCAAATTTATTCTTGTAGGCTACTCCATCTTCTAAGAAGATAAAATCTATATCAGCAGATGAGCTTATAGCCTCATCCACTAATTTTCTAGATTCTATTACAAACAAGTTTTCCTTATCTCGATATTTCTTTTTTCTAAGTCTTTTGATTAACTTAAACTTTGAGTTGGATACCGAATTTATTATCATAGCTTGCTTATTTAGCAAGTTCTACTAGTTTAGCAAATTCTTGTGGGTTGTTTACTGCAAGTTCAGCAAGCATCTTTCTGTTTATTTCGATGTTAGCTTTCTTTAGGCCACCCATAAGTTTTGAATAGCTAGTTCCATTAAGTCTTGCTGCTGCGTTAATTCTTGCAATCCAAAGTCTTCTGAAATCTCTTTTTCTGTGTTTTCTTCCGATATAAGCATAGCTTAAAGATTTCATTACAGCTTGGTTAGCTGTCTTGAATAGAAGACTCTTAGAACCATAGTATCCTTTAGCTTGTCTTAATACTTTTCTGTGTCTTTTTTTTGCATTTACTGCTCTTTTTACTCTTGCCATCTATGTCCTCCTATGCGCCTATCATTGTTCTAACTGTTTTGATTTCTGTTGATGCAACAGAAGTAGCTTTTCTTAGCCTTCTTTTTCTGTTTGGTGATTTTTTAGCTGTTAAGTGGCCCTTGTAAGCCTTTCTTCTCATAACTTTTCCACTGCCTGTAACTTTAAATCTCTTAACCGCAGCTCTTCTTGTTTTATTTTTGTTTGCCATATTACTCTCCTTTTTCTTCACTAGGTTCTAAGAACATTACTAAAGATCTTCCTTCCATTTTAGGGCTTTTTGTAACCTTGAAAGAATCTCCAAGCATGGTCTTAAATTTTTCCATCAACTCGAAACCTGGCTCTTTTCTGCCAAGCTCTCTTCCACGAAATCTTATAGAAACTTTTACTTTATCCCCGTTATTTAAGAATTTTTTACTTTGATTTGCCTTTGTTTGCAAGTCATTGTCTTCTATATTAAGAGAAAATCTTGTTTCTTTTAGTTGAACGTTCTTTTGTTTCTTTCTATTTTCTTTATCTTTTTTCTCTTGATCGTATTTGAACTTTCCATAATCCATGATTCTGGTTACTGGTGGTTTAGCATTTGGGCTCATCAAAACTAGGTCTAGTTTTCTATCATAAGCCATATCCAAAGCTTCTCTGTAGTCTACAATTCCTACTTGGTTACCATTTTCATCAATCAGTCTTACTTGTTTAGCTCTAATTTCTTCATTTATTCTTAAATCTTTTATAAGTATACCTCCGTGTATTCACATAAAAAAAGCGGGCACAAAGTACCCGTTCCAATTTTAATTTATAGTTAAAATTATTAACCTACAAACCATAGTCGGCAGGTGAGTTGGGTACTTCTTTGTTGTCTATGTCGTATATAGTACCTCAACTTTAATAATTTGTCAATACTTTATTCTACTTTTAAATAAACTACTGCAAAGGCCTTACTGCCTGCGTGAACCCCTATAACTGAGCCCAATACTGTCTTATGATAGCCTTGAGACTTTTCAACCAAATCTCTAGCTTCTTTCTCAAAAATCTCGCCTATATTCTCGTTTTTACCATAGACAAGACCGAGATAGTATTTTTTACAGCCCTTAAGGTCTTCCCTTACTCTTTCTATAATATCTGACAAAGCCTTTGTTTCTTTTCTCTTTAATTTTATAAGAGCAATCTTACCTTCTTCATTTAGCATAAGCTCTGGTTTTAAATCTAATATCCCAGCGGTCTTGGCAAATATTCCACCTGCCCTGCCCCCTTTTTTGAGATTAGTTAGGCTATCAAGCCAAATATATAACTTTTTATTAGCTTTTGTTTCCTCAATTTTTTGGCAAATATAGGAAAAATCTTCCCCACCCCTTATTAGTTGACTAGCAAAGGATACAAACAGCCCTTCTCCAATTGATGCAAGCTTAGTATCATAAACCTTAATATTTTCGTACTCACTTGCTACCATTTCACAAATTTGATGGGTTGCAGAAAGCCCCGAGCTTACCGTGAAACATAAAATCTTAGTAAAGCCTTGGTCAAAAATTTTATCAAACATCTCTTTGAAATCTCCAGGAGATGGAGCAGAAGATTTTGCCAAGTTATCTTTATTTAATTCGTTAAACTTGTTAACCTCATCTAAGTTTATGTCTATTTCATCCTTATAATACTTTCCATTTAGGTTTACATAAAGAGGCATCACAAACACTTCTTCAAGTTCTCTTAATTCTTTTGGTAAGTCAGCGGTCGAGTCTGTTAGTATCGCTATTTTTTCCATATTTTCTCCTATTTGCTATATGTCTTTGGAGTTTATAAATTCCTCTAATTTTTTCTCTAATTCCTTATCTACAAGCTCCAAGTTTAAGTATAGGTGTCTTTTCCCATGCTCATCCAAACCTTCTTCTACTCTTTCTAAGACAGATTTTGTAAATTCACTCTTTCTATTCTTGTAATCATAATATTTATCAGTCAATATAATATGTGAAAATCTTCCATCTTTGTCTGATTTAACCTTTTGTACATAACCCTTTTTTTCTAAAATGTTAATCTTATAGGACATGTTAGGTTGTGATATATAAAGAAAGTTTACAAGCTCATTGATTGTTGGCTCTTCCAAATAATCAATAACTTCTAATAACATTGTTTCTACAAAGGTCAATGATGTGTTGCTATTTTCATATTTTTTAAATATTGACCTATAAAAATGTAATTTAGTTTTTTTGACTATATCCTCTAAAATGTTATCCTTCATGATAACCTCCTATATAAAATTTTAAAATAAATTTAGTTAAATTAATTGATATATTACTGTCTCTTATACACATCTGACGCTGCCGACGACCTAAC
>NZ_CAMXYR010000035.1 GCF_947253225.1 uncultured Anaerococcus sp.
ATTATCTGCTTTTTCTATTTTTTCTCTTTGCAGCGTCATTTTTCTTTTTTCTTATAACGCTTGGTTTTTCGTAGTGTTCTCTTTTTCTGTATTCAGAAAGTACACCGGATCTTGCGCATTGTCTTTTGAATCTTTTGATTGCACTATCGATTGATTCGTTTTCTCCAACTCTGATCTCTGTCATTTGCTATCCCCCCTCTCGTATTCGCACAATCGTTTCATATCAGCCTGGTGGCCACTTAAATCCTCGACCTCCAAGTACATGAAAATGCAAGTGAGGTACAGTTTGACCCCCATCTTCACCTACATTGCTACAAACTCTATAGCCCTTATCATCAAGGCCTTTTTCATTTGCGATATTTTTTATCACATCAAAGATATGACCTACAATTCTTAGGCTAGATTCGTCCAATGTGGCTATGCTTTCTATATGCTTTTTTGGTATTACAAGAAAATGGATAGGTGCTTGTGGATCTAAATCGTTAAATGCAATTACATCTTCGTCTTCATAGATTACATCAGAAGGAATTTCCTTATTTATAATCTTACAAAATACACAATCCATACTTCACCCCCATTGATATATATGATACCATATTTAAGCTCTCAGGTAAAGACTAAACGATGATTTTTTTACCTACTTTAAAGCAAAACTCCGATTAGTTCTTCATTTTTGATTTCTGTGATTAAACAATCTCTAATCTCGTTATCAGCTAGGTCAGCCTTCACATTTACCCTCAAATAATTTGTAGAGTATCCTGACTTAAAACCTTCCAAATCAGATTTTGATTCAAATAGAACCGAAAGAGTCTTGCCTATTTGCTCTTTAAGGAAGTTTCTCCTTATCTTTGCTTCAATAATTTCAAGTTCTTTAAGTCTTTTTCTTTTGATATTTCCATCTACTTCTGGCTTCATATCTGCAGCCTTTGTCCCATCCCTCTTAGAGTATTTAAAAAGATGAGTCTTAGAAAATTTTATTTCTTTTACAAAGTCCATAGTTTCTTGGTGGTTTTGGTCAGTTTCTGTAGGAAAGCCAACTATTATATCAGTTGTTAGACCTGCATTTGGAAAAACCTCTCTAATTAAAGCAACTTTTTCTTTAAAGACTTTTGTATCATACTTACGGTTCATAGCTCTTAGAATGTCATCCGATCCAGATTGGAGAGATAAGTGGAAGTGGTCGCAAGCTTTTTTTGTTGCCTTCATTCTAAGAAGAAAATCCCTTGTGATATGCCTTGGCTCCATGCTCGAGAGCCTAATTCTTTCTATACCATCAGTTTTTGCAACTTCTTCTATAACATCAATAAGGCTAGTTCCATTTTTGAGGTCTTTGCCATAACTTGCCACATGAATCCCAGTAAGAACTATTTCCTTATAACCATTTTCAGAAAGTCTTTTAGCTTCTTTCTTAATCGAATCCATATCTCTGCTTGCAATGTTTCCCCTAGCATAAGGAATCAAACAATAAGAACAATACATATTGCAACCATCTTGGATTTTCATGTAGGCACGAGTCATAGCTTCTTGGTTCGATATTTCAAGGTCCTCTATAGTTTTAGTTTCACTCAAAGCAAGCACCTTGTCTATAGCTTTTTTGTTTTGAAGGACATCCTCACAAAGGTCTACCACTTCTTCCTTATTCCTAGAGCCTAATACTATATCTACTCCCTCGATTGCAGAAACTTCTTCTGGTTTCACCTGAGAATAACAACCCATAACAGCTATTACCGCATCTGGATTATCTCTCCTCGCCCTTGATATCATCTGCCTAGATTTTCTATCAGACATATTTGTAACTGTACAAGTATTTATTACATATATATCTGCATTTTCCTCTTTCTTCTTAAACCCTCTTGCTTTAAAGATTTCCTCAACCGCTTCTGATTCGTATTGGTTTACCTTGCAACCTAGGGTTATTATATTAAATGTATTAGTCATTAATCAAAAAAGTCCTTAACTTTGGCAAAGAAAGATTTTTCTTCCTTAACTTCTTCACCACTTATATTTGCATAGGCCTCTAGGGCTTCTTTCTGTTCCTTATTAAGTTTGGTTGGAGTTATGAGCTTGACAAAGAAATATAGGTCGCCTTTTCTATTTCTCCTCTTGTCAAAAATACCTTCTCCCTTCAAAACAAACTTAGTTCCTGTTTGAGTCCCACTAGGAATTTCAAAATTCTTGGTTTCTCTAAGAGTAGGGATTTCGATTTCTCCACCAAGAGCTGCCTTGGTAAAGCTTATAGGCATTTCATAATAAATATTTAGACCGTCTCTTTTAAAGACCTCATGCTCCTTAACCCTCAAAACTAGGTAAAGATCACCGTTAGGTCCACCATTTTCTCCAGCATGACCCTTGCCAGATACTCTCATTACATTATTGTCTTCAACGCCAGCAGGAATATCTACCTTAACTTTTTCAGACTTAAATTCCTTACCACTGCCCTTACAATTTGGACAAGGCTCTTCAATAATTTCTCCACTACCACCACACTTATCACAAGTAACAGTCCTCGACATAGTCCCAAAGGCTGTATGGCTAACTTCGTTGTAGACTCCTCTTCCCTGGCATTTATCACAAGTATGAACCTTATCTGGGTCTTTACTCTTTTTCCCATCACAAACATGACATATTACTTCATGCCTAATCTGAATTTCCTTGCTTGCTCCGAAGGCAGATTCTTGGAAAGTTAGGTATATCACCTGTTGGATGTCTGCACCTTTTATAGGTCTGTTGGCACTTTGACCACCAGAAAATCCTCCACCAAACAAGTCGCCAAAAAGATCTCCAAAGATATCTCCAAATCCTCCTTGAGAAAATCCACCATAACCTCCTGCTCCACCTTCAAAAGCAGCAGCTCCAAACCTATCATATTGACTTCTTTTCTCTTCATCTGAAAGAATCTCGTAGGCAAGACTTGCTTCTTTGAACTTCTCTGCAGCTTCCTCATTGTCAGGATTTAGGTCAGGATGGTATTTTTTTGCTAACTTCCTATATTCTCTTTTAATAACCGCTTGGTCGGCAGTTTTTTCTACTCCAAGCACTTCATATGGGTCTCTCATTTATCCTCCATCCATTAAAAAAAGCTATTCCTCTATGGAAATAGCCTCTTTTATTTTTTATAATTATACTCTATTGATAATTATTTGCAATCATCACTTTTGATATTCTTATTCTTCGTCTTCATCAATTACTTCGTAGTCTGCATCAACTACATCTTCATCATTAGAAGAAGCTTGTTGGCCTTGGGCTCCTTGGTACATTTTTTCACTCATTGAATAAATTTTTTGGGTTAGCTCTTCAGTTTTAGCCTTGATATCTTCAGTATTATCAGAAGCTATAGCTTCTTCAAGGTCTTTAATCTTAGCTTCTACTTCTTCTTTTTCAGCTCCTTCTAGTTTAGCTTCTTCGATAGTTTTCTTAGCTTGGTAAACTAGGTTCTCTGCGTTATTTTTTGCGTCAATTCCTTCTTTTTTCTTCTTATCTTCCTCAGCGAATTTTTCTGCTTCTTTTACTTTTCTATCAATTTCTTCTTCTGATAGGTTAGATGATGAAGTAATTGTGATTTTTTGTTCTTTACCAGAACCTTGGTCTTTGGCAGTTACATTTACAATACCATTTGCGTCAATATCAAAAGTTACTTCAATTTGTGGTACTCCACGTCTTGCAGCAGGGATACCTGTTAGTTGGAACCTACCGAGAGTTGTGTTATCTGCTGCCATCTCACGTTCACCTTGGACAACATGGATGTCAACTTCTGTTTGACCATCAGCAGCTGTGGTAAATACTTGAGATTTCTTTGTTGGAATTGTCGTATTTCTTTCGATAAGTTTTGTAGCAACTCCACCAAGAGTTTCAATTCCTAGGGATAAAGGTGTTACATCAAGAAGAAGTAAGTCTTTTACTTCACCACTTAGGACACCACCTTGGATAGCTGCTCCCAAGGCAACACATTCGTCTGGGTTTATATCTCTTTGTGGCTCTTTGCCAATCAAGTTTTTAACTAGTTCTTGAACTGCTGGAATTCTTGTTGAACCTCCAACTAGGAGAACTTTTTCGATATCACTCTTAGAAAGTCCAGCATCTCTTAAGGCATCTTCAACTGGCTTTCTTGTTTCGTCAACTAGGTTTTTAGTCAATTCATCAAACTTAGCCCTTGAAATAGTTTTTTCCAAGTGAACTGGTTGACCATCTACTGCTGTTATAAATGGTAGGGATACGCTTGTTGAAACTGTTGAAGATAGCTCCTTCTTTGCTTTTTCTGCAGCATCTTTTAGTCTTTGCATAGCAGTAAGGTCTTTGGCAAGATCCACTCCTGTTTCTTTCTTAAACTCACTTACCAAATAGTCAACTAGGGCATGGTCGAAGTCATCTCCACCGAGTTTGTTATTACCTCTTGTAGCAAGTACCTCAAATACCCCATCACCAACTTCAAGGATGGAAACATCGAAAGTACCACCACCAAGGTCATAAACCATAATCTTAGCTTGGTCAGTTTCCTTATCCATACCATAAGCTAGAGCTGCTGCTGTTGGCTCGTTTATAATTCTGTCTACTTTAAGTCCTGCTATTTGTCCAGCATCTTTTGTTGCTTGTCTTTGAGCATCAGTAAAGTATGCAGGAACAGTAATAACCGCATTTGTAACTGTATCATTTAGGTAGCTTTCTGCATCTGCCTTTAGTTTTTGAAGTATCATTGCAGAAATTTCTTCTGGAGTATAGGTCTTACCATCTATAACTGGAGTTTTCCAATCAGTGCCCATCTCTCTCTTTACTGAAGCAATAGTCCTATCTGGGTTAGTAAGGGCTTGTCTTTTTGCTGTTTCACCAACAAGTCTTTCTCCATCTTTTGTAAAAGCAACTATTGAAGGTGTGGTTCTATTTCCTTCTGCATTTGGAATAATTGTTGAGCTTCCACCTTCCATAACTGCAACTGCTGAATTTGTTGTACCTAAGTCAATTCCTATAATTTTAGCCATATGATTTTCCTCCTATTTACTTACCTTAACCATAGCTGGTCTTAGTACTCTTCCATTTAATTTGTATCCTTTTTGGAATGTTTCTATAATATGATTTTCTTCTACTGTATCGCTAGCCTCTGTAATAACTGCTTGATGAAAGTTATGGTCAAACTCGCATCCGTCTGAATCAATCTCTTCAAGTCCTTCATTTTCGAGAACTTTTAGAAGCTCTTTCCTCGTCATAACGACCCCTTCTACAAAGGCATCATTTTCATCAGCCTTAGCAAGAGCCCTATCAAGGTTATCCAAAACAGGTAGAAGTTTTTCAATTAGAGAACTTTGGGCAAACTTCTTGAAATCTGCCTTGTTAGCCTCTTCTCTCTTCTTATAATTTGTAAAATCTGCAAGAAGTCTTTGGTATCTTTCTTGATACTCATTTACCTTTTCATCATCTTTTATATCTTCGCTCTCATCTCCTACGATTTCTGCTTCAATATAATCTTCTTCATTTTCTAAATTTTCGTCTTCTATATCTAAATTCTCATCTCTTTTATTTTCATCTGCCAAGACATTTACCTTCCTTTACTCATTCAATAAATCGGAAATCAACTTAATACTTGCTATTACATCCTTATAGTTAATCCTAGTAAGTCCAACTATACCAATCTTTCCCACAGTATTTTCATCTATATTGAAGTATGAAGTGATAATCGTCGTCTCCTTTAGTTGGTCTATCGGGTTTTCCTCTCCAATAGTAATTACAAGATTTTCATCATCCATCGTTGACCAAAGATCCTTTATTATATCCTTACTATCAAAAAGTTTAATAAATTCCTTAGCCTTAGTCATATCATCAAATTCTTTGAAATTGAAAATATTTCCAATTCCTTCGACCTTGACATCTCTATCTAACTCGTCTTTGGCGTTATTTGAAATTCTTTTACCAACAATATCAATAAGTTTCTCGTAGCTTGAATAAATCTCTCCTTGAAGACTTTCTAATTTACTAGAAATATCTGAAACATTTACTCCAACTAGATCTTTTCTCATAATCTGATTGATTACATCAAGATCCTCACTCGCTATTGGATAATCAAGAAATACTTGGTCATTGTAAATAAGACCATTATCGAATATAGCAACTAGAAGCAGAACCTTGTCTGTAACCTTCATAAGCTCTATATTTGTTATCTTAGATACATCCTTCTTAAAACTTACGGACACAGCTGTCAAATTCGTCATCTCCGCCAAAGTTTTGGTTGCAGTCTCTATGATATCACTAGCGTTATGGTATCTTTTATCAAGAAGCCTTCTAATATTATCGGATTTCTCGATATCGGAATCTCCTATAAGACCATTTTCCAGAATATAGTCTACAAAAAGCCTATAACCCTTATCTGAGGGAAACCTACCGCTAGATGTATGAGCTTTCTTCAAAAGACCCTTCTTTTCAAGAGAACTCATATCATTCCTAATAGTAGCCGGTGATACATCAAACGAGTAATCATCAGCTAAAGACTTAGAACCTACTGGTTCTCCCTTAAAAATATAGGAGTCTATGATAGAGAATAGGATTTGCGTTCTTCTATCTTTCAAAGCTTTCACTCCTTTAGCACTCTTTGCTCCCGACTGCTAATACTAATATACTTAGTATAACTTTATTGTCAAGTTTTATTTTAAAAATATTTTTATTTGTTTTTTTTAATTTATCAAAATCTAACTTTCAAATTATTTCAACAAAAAATTCATTAGATAAGCTCATTCCTTTTTTGGTTAAGGCGAAATTCTCATCGACTGTAAAAAAGTCTTGACCTGAAAACTTATTGACAACATCTTTATATTTAAACAGGAAGTCTTTACCAAATTTTTCCTCAAATTTTCTAAGATTTATCCCTTCAACTTCCCTAAGTTTAAAAATTATATATTCCTTCTCCCTATCCTCAAGACTTAAAAAATTCTCTTCCTCAATAGGATACTTGCCGTTTTTTATCAAGCTATCGTATTTTACAAAGTTACGAACATTAGTGTATCTTTTGTTGGATATAAAGCCTGCTGCTCCTAGTCCAAAGGCAACGTATCCACCTATATCCCAGTACTTTTTGTTATGGATTGATTCCTTGCCCGCTCTAGCAAAGTTTGAAATCTCATATCTATTTAGCCCAATTTTTGCTAGTTCATCAACAAGATAAGAGAAAATATCGACCTCATCATCTACATCCATAAGATCAAGTTTTCCTTTTTTATCCATATAATAAAACCTAGACCCCTTATCAAGAATTAGAGAATACCAAGATATGTGGTCAGGCTTTAGTTGTTTAACCATTTCTAGATCTTTTTTTACAGAAGAAAAATCTTGACCAGGTAGGTTTAGCATAAGATCAAAAGATAAATCAAATCCAAATTCTTTAATTAATTCGATATCTCTTAAGGCAATATCTCCTGTATGATTTCTTCCAATATTTTTCAAAACCTCATCATCAAAAGTCTGTACCCCAAGAGATATACGGCTAACTCCTAAATTTTTGTAAAAGCTAAGCTTATTTTTATCAATTGAATTCGGATTACATTCTAGGCTAAATTCTCTGATATCTAAGGAAAATTTACTCAATTCATCTACAATTTGCCCTATATATTTTTCATCAATATAAGATGGAGTACCTCCACCAAGGTAAATAGTATCAATAGCTATATCCATATTCTTCCTATACATCCTTATTTCTCTTAGCAAGTTTTCTATATAGCCATCAATGCGTTTCTCAAGATGGGCGAAAGCCGTAAAATCGCAATAATAGCATTTTTTTTCACAAAAAGGGATGTGAATATAACAACCAATCTTATCCATATATCCTCCTAATAAAAAAAGATGAGGAAAACTCACCTTAATTCTGATTCTACCACTATCATACTTGTATCTCTTATTATATTTAAGCTAACCTCTGCCTTATTGTTAATCCTAATAATATCTCCACCAACATAAATCCTTGTGTCATATTCGACCATACCTAGCCTTATAAATATCAAGGTATTTGAAAACTTGTTAGTTATAGATATATTTTCTCCACCCTTGAAATTTTCAGTCCTTATAAGTTGTCTTGAATCTTCATTTTCTGTAGTTGCATCTTCAATAGATTTATCTTTATTTTTTTCTTCTTTGCCTTCTAAGTAGGATTTCCTTGTAAGAAAGTATTCATGAGTAACTTCCTCTGTCCCCATGTTTGTCTTTACTAGGTGGGACGAAAAGTACTTATAATTGAGTTTTTTATGAATTTTCTTGGATTTATAGTTGCCCCTAAAGTGACCCCCGAAAACTACATCGACTTTAACTACTTCAAACAAGTAGGACAAGACCAAATTTAAGGCCTCAGTCATTATCCCTTGCCCTTGATAGGCATTAGCTAGGACAAAACCAAGTTGGACAGCCAACTTATCACTAAAATTAGTAAAAAAACTTTCATCATACTTATGGATGCCAACAGAGCCAATTACCTTGCCATCCTTTTCTATGGCAAAGATATTTTTCCCGCTTATAAATTCATCAAGAACCTTCTTGCTATCATCAATTGTCTCATGGTGAAACCAACCAGCCGCTTCTCCAAGACCTGGTGTCTTGGCGTAGGCATAAAAATCTTCTAAGTCATCTTCTGTAAAACTTCTAAGAATAAATCTCTCTCCCTTGAGAACCACCTTGCTAATATCTATATCTATGTTCATAAACCTTCCTCGTATGTAAGGGTGGACTTCCACCCTTTTATTATAAATCTACCTTAATAACCAGAAGATCGCTATCTTTATTAGCTATAAGTCCATGTTCTTCATTAGGGTTTAAGAAAATCAAATCTCCAGGTGAAATAATTTCACTTTCTTTTTCGCCTATAAATCTAACCAATCCCCTGTAAATTACAACTAAAACTGTTCTGTCTGACTTGTGGCTTGGTATTTCTTCATTTTCTTTCAAACTTAAATGGGTAACTTGAACCTTATCCTCTTCTAAAATATGCTCAAACTTCCCTTCAATCCTATTAGCTTTAATCTTTCTCATAAAATCTCCTATAAAAATATGTGATTCTCAGCTGCCTTAAACATCAGCTCTCTCTTCTTCTCTTTTAAGTCAATCATAATATCTTCATCAGCTACCCCTAATTTTCTCAGGCTATAGATACAATCAAGTAGGAATTCATTGCTACCTACTACATAGAAAATGCCATTTCTAACTTCCATTTGCTTGACCATCTCAAAAAAGTCCCTCCTAGATTCTACCCAAACTTGCTTAAACAAAGCATTGTCTATACTTGATATTTCTGCTTCAAATAGATGATTTTCTTTCCTATTTACATTTATACTCACAAGTTCTGGGATACCTGTTGGATTTTTCTTGAACTTATTAATCAAGGGTCTCATTGTTGTAAGACCAATCCCCATAGAAAGGAGAACTAAGGGTCTACCTTCTCTCCTTAATTTCATGTGACATTTGATTTTAAAAAACTCAAGATAATCTCCCACTTTTTTTTCTGCTAGAGCCTTCTTAAAGTCGGACTTTCTTATCGAAAACTTGGTTGTAAAAGAAACTGTATCTTCATCATCTAGGGTATTGATGCTAAGGTGGTGGACTAGTTTCTTGTTTACCTCTCCGCCTTCATTAAAGCCAGGAATAGCAAGGTGAAAACTTGAACCCTCATCCCAGCTAAGCCCTTCAGGCTTTTCTAAAGTATAGGTCTTTACATTTTTATACTCATCTTTTATATCTAAAATTTTAACCCTATAAATTTTGTTATCCATATTTTCCATAAAATCTCCTTAATGATAATTATTATCATAATAATCTATACCCATTTTTTCTTATAAGTTCTTGTAGATGATAAATTTTCCATAGAAAAAGCAACCCCTAAGGATTGCTTAAACTTATTCGTCATCTAATTTCAACACTGCTAGGAAGGCATCTTGCGGAACTTCTACATTTCCAAGCTGACGCATCCTCTTCTTACCTTCTTTTTGTTTTTCAAGAAGTTTTTTCTTTCTTGATATATCTCCTCCATAGCATTTAGCTATAACGTCTTTTCTAAGGGCCCTAACAGTCTCCCTAGCTATTACCTTTCCACCAATTGCGGCTTGAATAGGCACCGCAAATTGTTGTCTTGGGATTTCATCTTTTAGTTTTTCAACTATGCCCCTTCCTCTAGCATAAGCACTATCTCTATGAACAATCAGAGAAAGAGCATCTACATTTTGGTCATTAATTAAGATATCGAGCTTTACAAGATTTGAAACTTGATATCCTGAAAGTCCATAATCAAGAGAAGCATAACCCTTAGTTCTTGATTTTAGAGAATCGAAGAAATTGTAAATAACTTCATTTAGTGGAATCTTATACTTAATCGACACCCTATTCTCGTCAATGTAAGTCATATCTATAAGCTCCCCTCGTCTTGATTGGGCAAGCTCCATTATTTGACCTATATATTCCTTAGGAGTGATAATTTCAGATATTGTAACAGGTTCTTCTATATATTCTATCTCCGCTGGGTCAGGGAAATCATTAGGATTTTGTAACTCAATTATTTGGTCTTTTCCCTTGAGTTTTACGTCATAAATTACTGATGGAGCTGTTGCAATAATATCAAGGTCATATTCTCTTTCTAGCCTTTGAGTAATGATATCCATATGCAAAAGACCCAAAAATCCTGCCCTAAGACCAACCCCTAGAGCCTGAGAATTTTCTTGTTCAAAAACAAGTGCTGCATCATTTACCTGGAGTTTCTCCAAGGAATCACGTAGTTTATCAAAACTTTCTCCCTCTGCTGGATAAATTCCTGAATAAACCATAGGAAGAACTTCCTTATAGCCAGATAAGGGCTTGTCTGTTGGATTTTCTACGCTTGTAATTGTATCACCAACTCTTGCATCCTTAACTTCCTTAATGCTTGCCTCAATAAAACCTACATCCCCACTTCTAAGCTCTTTTGTGGCAATTCTTTTTTTCATAGTATAGCCGACAGTATTTACCTCATACTTTTTGCCTGTATTCATCATCAAGATTTCATCACCAGGTCTTACAACACCTTCAAATACTCTCACATAACAAACTACTCCGACATAAGAGTCATAATAAGAATCGAAAATCAGAGCCTTTAAAGGCTTATCATCGTGATCTTCTGGTGCTGGTACATTTTGAACTATATCTTCTAAAACATCCTCAACATTTAGTCCAGTCTTTGCCGAAATTTGTGGGGCGTTCTCACAATCTAAGCCAATTTGATTTTCTATCTCAAGTTTAACTTCATCAACCCTTGCTGATGGAAGATCGATTTTATTCAAAACTGGTAGGATTTCAAGGTCTTGTTCTAGGGCAAGATAAGTATTAGCAAGGGTTTGTGCCTCTACTCCTTGGCTAGCATCTACAACAAGGATTGCTCCCTCGCAAGCTTTTAGAGATCTTGAAACTTCGTAATTAAAATCTACATGCCCTGGAGTATCTATTAAGTTTAAATCGTAAACCTCACCATCCTTGGCCTTATACTGGATTTTAATTGATTTTAATTTTATGGTGATGCCTCTTTCTTGCTCAAGCTCCATATCATCTAGCATTTGATTGGACATCTCTCTTTCAGAAAGATTTTGGCTTTTTTCAATCAACCTGTCAGCAAGAGTGCTCTTGCCGTGGTCAATATGAGCAATAATAGAGAAATTTCTTATATTATTTTTCTTCTTCATCTTTATTCCTTATCTGGGTATGGATTGTGATCTATTAGACCTAGTCTATTTATTGGATAAAATCTAACAAAGGCATGGCCTACAAGTCTTTCTTTTTCTATAGGTCCAAAATTTCTAGAATCATTGCTTTCTCCTGGAATCCTATTATCTCCCATAACAAAATACTCGCCTTCTGTTAAAGTCCACTCGCTTAAATCACTTGTAGGACTTGTTTCATTTATAGAAGTATAAGTTTCTTTAAGTTCTTCATTGTTTAGGTAAACTTTTCCATCTGCGATTTTAATTGTATCGCCTGCCTCTCCTATAATTCTTTTGACATATAGTTTCTTTGGATCATCGGGAGCTTTAAGAATTACAATATCGCCTCTCTTGTAGCCCCTAAACCTACTCCCGATTTTATCAACTAGGAGGATATCTCCATTATGTAGGGTATTTAGCATAGACTTACCTGAAACTTTTGTTGCATCTACAATGAACATTTTAATAAATATGGTTATTATTAGAGCAAGACCAATAGTCTTGACCCAATCCCATATATCATACAAAATACTATCTTTATTTTTTAAATTATCACTCATATTAACCTCTCATTCACTTTTAAATTATATCCTATATTATGGAATTGTTCAAAATTTTAAGGCTAATTTGATAAAACACCTTGTATATTAGTTTGATTTATGGTAAAATGTATCAGTCGAACAAAAAGTTCGGGAAAGAGGTGAAAGTTAATGGCAAATATTAAATCTAGTAAAAAAAGAATTGAAGTAGCTAAAAGAAATACTGAAAGAAACAAAGCTAGAAAATCTGAAATAAAAACTCTTATCAAAAGATTTGAAGCAGCAGTAGAAGCTAAAGATGCTGACAAAGCAGCTACTTTCTTTAAGAAAACAGATAAAAGATTAAAACAAGCTGAAGCTAAAAATGTTATTCATAAAAACAAAGTTGCAAGAACAACATCAAGACTTGCTAAAGCTTTAAATGAATTAAATGCCTAATATAAATGAGTGAATATCAGTATCGGATCCTCACATATGTCTACTGATAATCACTCATTTTTTATTTTGTAAATTTTCCTATTAAAATTGTAAGGGCTAGGTCTATATCAAAAACTCCACTTTTTTGCCTAACTTCCATATCAAATAGATAATCATGAAGGTCAAATAGATCCTTGGAGGTGAAATTTCCAAGAAAACCCCTAACCTTTCTAAGCTCAAAGGGTGAAATCCCCAAGACCTTTTGGATAAAAGTATCATTAAAGCCCTTAGTAGTTAACTCCTTTATCCCAATCATATTTCTAACCTGTCTAATCAACATATGATAAATCATAAAGAGGTCCTCCCCATTTTTTTTCATAGCTAGGTAGGTGTCCATTGATTTTTTCTTATCCTTACTTGCCAAGGCATCCGTTAGGTTGAAGATATTCAAATTTAATATTTCATTTAGTTGCTCATCCACATCTTCTTTTGTTACAAGTTCATCATTGGAGTTAGCTATGATTTTCTCGACAGTGTTTACCACATCATATAGTTTTATCTCGCTATCCCTATTTAAGTAAGAAAATCTTTCAATTATTTCATTTACCAGAGATTTTTGGATTTTTTTATTGGCTTTGACAAACCTCTTGCCTATGAAAGATGTAAGCTCGCTTTTATTGAGTCTATCAATCTTTACAACACAGGCTTTCTTGTCAAGAGCCTTGTAGAACTTCCCCTTGAAGGGAGGGTTGTCAGAGAAAATAAACATGATAGCATATTCTGGAAAGTCCTCCATATCTGTTAATAACTTATCCAAAATTTCTTGGTAGTTCTTGATAGAATTTTTTGAAAAATCAATATTTCTCCAAATAATAACCTTCTTATCTTCCATGACAGGGTAAGTTTCTATAGAATTTTTAATAATTTCATAGCTTGCATCTGCCTTGATATCAACAAAGTTAAAATCCTTTATGGCGACTAAATCACTAGCCTCAGCAATTATTGCATCTGTTAGAAATTCTTCTTTAGAATCAAATAAATATATGCCAGCCAAGTCTTTTTTTATAAATTTTTTCATAAAGTCTATATAATTCATCTAAAATACCCTCCTTTTAGGTACTTAATTATCCTAAATTTATTAGTAAAATCCATCTCTACCATCCCATCAGTTTGGGTATTGTAAATGATTCTATCAGAAACATTCTCCAAAACTTCCTTGCTAGGATGACCATATGTGTTATTTCTCCCAGCAGAAATTAGTACAACTTTAGGATTAACCCTCTCTATAAAGTCCCTAGCAGAAGAGGTCTTTGACCCATGGTGAGAAAGTTTTAAGATATCAGCCCTAGTATTAATATCTTTCTCAAACTCACTTTGTAAATCTCCTAGACTTAGGATACGAATCTCCTTAATATTTATAAGTAAACCTATAGAATTTGCATTCTCATCTGCATCTGCCCCTTCATAAATACATTCTATATAGCCATGTGAAAGCTTAATCCTGTCATGATTTTTTATTATTTCTGGTCTATATTTTTTGACGGCTTCTATGTTTAATTTGGATGTGTAGATATTTTCAACATCAAAGTTATCGCAAACTCTATCGATATTTCCAACATGGTCCTTATCCTCATGAGAGATGAAAATACCCTTTATCTTTCTTACTCCCAAGCTTTTAAGATATGGTACTAGGATTCTTTCACCAGAATCATAGGTCTTTGACTTTGGTCCTCCAACATCTACCATATAATAATCATCCATATCCTTTAGCAAAAAACAATCTCCCTGGCCAATATCAATCATTTGGTAGGAAATTTTCTCCCTATCCTTACAAAGACTTATTATGATTATAAGAGCTGATAGCAAAAAAATTCCAGATTTTCTTTTGATTATTCTCTTGTCTAAACTTACTAAAATTAATATTAGCATGAATCCATAAAAAACTAAAATCAGACTCGGTCTTGCAAAATCAATCTTAAATAAAGAAAGTTTCGCCAAAATTCCTGTTATATTAAGGATTGAAGATATTAAAAAATCTAAAATCCCAAATCCAACCTTTAACAAATTTCCAAAAATAGGATACAAAAATACCAAACCAAAGATAAGATACATAGAAATATTAAAGATTGGCAAAACTAAGAAGTTTGCAATGATGCTAACTAGGTTAAACCTCCCAAAATAATAAATCAGCATTGGAAAAAGTCCTAGTTGAATTGATGAAGTAAAGGCTATAGATTTTCTTATGTAGCTTTTACCAAACTTTGATTTTAGCCTTGGATAAATTAAATAAATAGAAAGGCAGCTAGCAAAACTTAAAATAAATCCAGCATTTAAAAGGGCAAAAGGATTTTTTATAAGTATCAGTCCTGCAACTATTAATAAGGCTTTGATTCTATCAAGAGGTTTTTTATAAAGAAAGGCCAAATAAGCTATTAAATTTACCCCCAAAACCCTCATTACTGAAAAGGGAAAATCTATCAAGTAGGCATATAAACTTGCTAGTAATAATGCCAATAACCATAAAATCCTGTAGTTGACTTTTAATTTCTTAAAGATAAAGAAAACAAAGGCAAACAAAAGATCTATGTGAAGACCCGAAACTGCTAAAATATGGCTTAGCCCCAACTCCCTAATAGAAACATCATCAACTAGAGCTTCTCCAAGCACAATAGAAGTGCAAAAATTTGCAGACCTCAAGGACATATTTAGGTCAAAAATCCTGTGGATGTACTTATAAAAAGAGTTTCTAAGCCTTAGACCCCAGTGCTTTCCCCTAATCTTTTTGTCAATATGCTTAATTTTTGCCTCAGAAAAAATCCCCTTGCTTGCAAGATAGTGCCTGTAGGAAAAAAGATTTGGATTTGTGTTTATTCTTGGTTCTTTAAAGCTTGCACGTGCGAGAAAAATTTCTCCAATATCTAAGTCCTCTTGAAGAAAAGCTACAGTTTTTTCCTTGATATTATTATTTTGAGCAATTAAAAAATACCTGTACCCCTCATCCACCTTTCTTTTCTCATAAACTGTAAATTTAAAAGGACCAGGTGCTGTTTTTCTTAAAGTTTTATCAGACAAAGTTGCCTTAGCCGATAAAAAAATTAAGCAAAGTGCCAAAAAATAATACCAAAGTTTTGAATTCTTCCAATAAAAAACAAAGCCAAAAACCAAAGAGCCTAGGAGGATTAATAAAATATTTGCTTGTTCATAATTTACAAACAGGAAAAGTCCTGTAATAAGTCCGCATAAAAATACTAAAATACTTTTTCTCATAATTTCCTCTAAAAC
>NZ_CAMXYR010000036.1 GCF_947253225.1 uncultured Anaerococcus sp.
TATCAAAATTTAACAATCTTGCCCTTATTTTTTAATATAATATAATAATAGCAAAAGAAAAAAGGAGACTTTATGGTTTTATTTGTAGCAAACGCCCTAGCCTTATGGCTAATGAGCAATTTTATTTCACATATTTCATTTGATAAACCATCTGCCCTAGTTCTAACGGCAGTGGTATTAACTATATTACAGAAAATTGTCACACCTATTCTAAAGTTTTTATCATTCCCTATAAGTTTCTTAACTTTGGGTTTGTTTAACCTAGTGATAAATGCTTTTGTCTTGTATCTGGCCTTCAAATTTGTAGATGGTGCTAATATTGATAGCCACCTAGGAAGTCTTGTTGTAGCAAGTGTTATCCTTTCAATAATAGTATCTAGCATACAATATATTTTATAAGGAGTAAAAAATGGAAGAAAGCAAAAAAAGAGAAGTCGAAAAACGTGGTATTTTCAATGAAAATGGAGATATAGACCTAGCTAAAAGAAAAATCATCCAAGGCAATACTACCAACTTAAATGATTTCAATAACTTAAAATATACGTGGACAAGTGACTGGTATAGGCAGGCTATGAACAACTTTTGGATTCCAGAAGAAATCAACCTAAACCAAGACATCAAGGATTATAGAAACTTAGATGAACATGAGAAGAGAGCCTTTGATAGGATTTTATCTTTCCTAACTTATCTTGACTCTATACAAACAGCCAACCTACCAAACCTACAAACTTACATCACAGCTAATGAGATAAACTTGTGTCTATCAATCCAAACCTACCAAGAGTCAATCCATTCCCAATCCTATTCCTATATTTTGGATACAATCTGCTCTCCAGAGGAAAGAACAAGGATTCTTTACCTATGGAAGGAAGACGAACACCTTCTTAGGAGGAATGAATTTATTGGTGAGCAATACAATGAATTTTTGGAAAATGATGATGAGTTCAGGTTTATGAAGGCTCTTATCGCCAACTATATCCTCGAAGGAATTTATTTCTACTCAGGTTTTTCTTTCTTCTACAACCTAGGAAGAAATGGAAAGATGCCTGGGACTGTTCAAGAGATTAGATATATTAATAGGGACGAAAACACCCACCTATGGCTTTTCAGGTCTTTGATAAATGACCTAAAGAAGGAAAGAGAGGATCTCTTTACTGAAGAGCATAGGACCTATTATAGAAATATGCTAAAAGAAGGAGTTGAGCAAGAGATTGCTTGGGGCAAGTACGCCATAGGCAATAATATAGCAGGCTTGAGTGAAACTATGATAGAAGACTACATCAAGTACCTAGGCAACCTAAGAGCCAAGGGACTGGGTCTTGACCCACTCTATGAAGGATATAAGGAAATTCCAGCAGCTATGAAATGGGTAGATGAATACTCAGATCCAAATGCAGTAAAGACAGATTTCTTTGAAGCAAAGGTAACAGCTTATTCCAAATCATCAATCATAGAAGACGACCTATAAAAATAACCGACCGCTTAATCGTGGTCGGTTTTACTTTGCCCGCTTCTAGTTAGGCAATATTCATATTCAGCCTTAGACTTTCTTATTCTATCAGGGTCTTTGAAGAAATCTTTGGTTAATTTTACAACAACAGGGCTTAGGGCGATAAGGGCAAGTAGGTTAGGAATTGCCATAAGACCATTTAAGATATTTGCCAAAGTCCAAGCAAAACCTAGGTCGATATTTGCCCCTACAAAGACAAAAATCACATAGATAATCCTGTAGGGGATTATTATTTTTTTGCCAAAGATAAAGACAAGACTCACTTCCCCATAATAGGCCCAGCCGAGGATGGTAGAAAGAGCAAAAAGGGTGATTCCTATTGTAACTATCATAGGACCAATTCTTGACCCACTTGAAAAGGCTAGAGAAACTAGACCACTTGCATCAACACCTGTATTTTTGTTGGCTCCTGTTGTTAGGATAACTAGGGCAGTCATTGAGCATATTATTATAGTATCCACAAAAACTTCTGCAAGCCCCCAAAGCCCTTGGCGAATAGGATGATCAGTTCTTGCTGAGGCATGGGCAATTGGAGATGAGCCAAGCCCTGCTTCATTAGTAAATACTCCTCGAGCAATTCCTGCACTTACAACATCCTTAATAGAAAGGCCGACAAGCCCACCTCCAACAGCCTTGGGATTTATAGCACCCACGAAGATTGAATTTAGAGCAGGAAGGAGATTTGCCCTATTTATAAACAAAATACTCAGACAACCTCCTATGTATAGGAGCGACATTAGGGGAACAAGCTTTTCCGTAACCTTAGTTATAGAATTTATACCGCCAACAACGACTATCCCACAAATAATACTCAAAAAAATTCCAGTAAGCAGAGGATTAATATCGAGATTTTGCCTTATAATTCCTGCTATCGCATTTGATTGGGTAGAATTTCCAATACCAAAAACTGCAAGACCAGCAAAAATGGCAAAGGCCTTGGCTAGCCTCTCATTTCCTAGTCCATTTTTAATATAATACATAGGGCCTCCGACAAAGCGGCCATCTCTCTCTTCTCTGTAAGCAACAGCAAGACTTACCTCAGCAAACTTTGTCGCCATCCCCAAAAGGGCGGCAAGCCACATCCAAAAAATTGCTCCAGCTCCACCAAGAAGGATAGCTAGAGAGACACCGACAATATTGCCTGTGCCCACAGTTCCAGCCAATGCCGTAGCTAGGGCTTGAAAAGAAGAAATATCTCCCTTCTTATGGTGAGAATCTTTCTTGAAAATTCTACCTAAAGTATTCTTTAGGGCATAAGATAATTTTCTAAATTGGATAGCCCTAGTTTTTATGGTTATAAATATACCGCAACCCATGATGCCAACTATGAGGGGAAATCCCCAAAGAAAGCTATCAAATGCTTTTAATAAACTTGACATAAGTCCTCCATGGTGTTTATTTATTATTTTATTACTATATTTATAAATTACAATCAGTTTAGGATTATTTTAATAAAAAAATCTCTGCACCCGAGTAGGAGCATAGAGATTTTTTAATAGATTTCACTTTTGAAGAAGATTTAGGTAAAACCTTGAAATTGCATCTGCTGTTTCTTTTATATCAAAACCAGCTTTTTTTATCTTAGAGCTTGTATCAACTCTTTTGTAATCGCCAACGTTAAGGATGGCCTCAACCCAAGGGTCTACGCCCTTATCAATAGGTACAAACTCGACAAGGTCTGTAACCTTAGAATTTTTGTCGATATTTTCTGATAGCAAGCACTTTAAGCCAGCAGCTTGGGCTTCTATAGTAGAAACGGCAAGCCCTTCGTAAAGGGAGGGAAGGATGAAAATATCTATAGCTTGCAAGAGTTCATTTACATAGCCTATTGACCCTAAAAATCTTACATTTTCGTCAAGACCAAGTTTTTTTACTTTCTCTTCTACGTCCGACTTAAATTCGCCATCACCCGCAAAGACTAACAAGTAGTTAGGGTTTTTCTTGATGAGATCATTAAAGACATCTATAAAAAAGCTTTGATTTTTAACCCTATCAAATCTTGCTATGTGTCCTAGGACAATTTTATTTTCAAAATTCAATTGTTCTCTTATTTTTTGTCTTACTTTTTGGTCAAAGATAAATTTTTCTATCTCTATTCCATTATTTATAACAAGAAAATTACTGGTATCTCCAAACATCCACTTACCAGCATCTTCAGAACAAGCCAATCTGTAGTCAGCTTTATTAGAAACATTTTGATTCAATATATCCATAACTCTTCCCTTAAATCCAGGTATGTTATGGGTTGAGTGGCTATGGGCTATGGCTATCCTATTATTTTTCTTAGCTGCATCCATCACCAAAGAAATAATAGATTCTTTGTGGCAGTGGATAATTCTATACTCTTGGTGGGCTTTTTAAAAATTATTCCAAGACTTTTTATAAGAAAAATGATTAACTCCCCTATAATTTTCTATCCTATAAACTTTACCACCAAGACTTTTCACTTCATTTTCAAAAGCACCTTCTTCTTTGTGGTGGACCATAAAATCAAATTGTATCTTATCCCTATCTATATTTCTATAAATATTCATAATCAATGTTTCAGCACCGCCACGGTTGAGAGTGCCAAAGACATGAAGTATTCTTTCTGGCATATAATCCTACCTTTCTTTTTTATAATTATATCACAAGTTTGAAAATACCCCAGTGAATATAATTAGGTAAACCTAAAAATATAATTTGACTAAATTAAAATTTAAGCTATAATATTTTTATAAAATAATTAGGAGGATATGAAATGAAGAAATTATTTGCTCTTCTTGTCCTATCTATTGCTCTAGTTTCATGTAAGGGAGCAGGGTCTACAGATAGTGATAAGCAGACTTCAGATAGCAAGACACAGGTAGCAAGTCAGGAGGAGGCTAAGGATTCTTCTAAGAAGACTGTTACTGTTACAACATCTTTTATAGCCGATATGGTTAATGAGCTTGTTGGCGATAAGGTGAACGTGGAGATGATTATTCCAGCTGGAGAAGACCCACACCTTTATGTGGCCAAACCAGAGGATTTGACTAAATTAAAGAGTGCAGACCTTGTTTTATACCATGGACTTCATTTTGAGGGCAAGATGGTAGAGGCTCTTGAGGCAGTTGGTTATCCAATTACTGATAATTTTGCTAAGGATAAGATTGGCAAGATGGAAGAAGATGGGGCAGAACAAATCGACCCTCACTTCTGGTTTGATATAAGCCTTTACAAACAAGCCTTTTCAAATGTTTCAGCCAAACTTCAAGAACTTTTGAAAGATGATTCTGAAACTGTTGCAAAGATCAAGGAAAATGAGAAAGCCTACCTTGCTAAACTTGATGAATTGGATACTTATATCAAGGGTAGGATAAATGAGATTAATCCAGAGTCTAGGTATTTGATTACTCCTCACGATGCCTTTAACTATTTCTCAAGAGCTTATGGGATGACAGTTATGGCTCCACAAGGAGTTAGCACAGATTCAGAGGTTTCTAACAAAGACTTGGAAGATACGGCTAAGTTTATAGCAGATAAGAAGATTAAGGCTATTTTTGCAGAATCTACAACCAACCCAGAAAGAATGGAAAAGCTCAAGGAAGTTGTTAAGTCCAAGGGGTTTGATGTTAAGGTTGTTAGTGGAGATGGTCAAGAGTTATTCTCAGATTCTTTGGCTAAGAAGGGTGAGCCTTGCGATAATTATATAGATATGTATAAGCACAATGTTGATTTGATGGTTGAGAATTTGAAGTAGGAGCGATTATGGCATATGCAATTGATATAAAGGATCTTGACCTTTCTTATGGAACGAACAAAGTTTTGGAAGATGTAAATCTCAAGATACAAGTTAATACTAAGACTGCTATTGTTGGAGCCAACGGAGCAGGCAAGTCCACCCTTATCAAGGCAATTATCGGTTTTGCTAAGAAGGATAAGGGAGAGATTAAAGTTTTTGGTAAAGATATTGAAGATGCCAGAAGCGAGATTGCATATGTTCCGCAAAAGGATTCAGTAAATTGGGATTTTCCTATCAAAGTTTTTGATGTTGTGCTTATGGGTAGGTACAAAAAGGGTGGTCTTTTCAAGAAATACACCCAAGAAGATAGAGAAATAGCTATGAAGGCTCTCAAGCAAATTGGCATGCAGGCTTACAAGGATAAGCAGATTGCCCACCTTTCTGGTGGACAAAAGCAGAGAGTCTTTTTGGCTAGAGCTCTTTGTCAGGATGCAGAGGCCTATATCCTAGATGAACCCCTTACAGGTGTTGATATTAAGACAGAGGATATCATAGCAAGTGAGTTTGATAGGCTGAAAAAGGCGGGCAAGACCATAATTTGTGTGCACCACAATATCTACTCCCTAAAAAAATACTTTGATGATATTGTGGTTTTGAATAGAAATGTGAAATTCCATGGTTCTATTGACACAGATGACCTAGGTAAGTATATAGAGCTTGGTTTTAGGGGTTAGTATGGAAGTTTTATTGTCTTATTCCTTTAGGGTTGTGCTGATGGGAACAAGCCTTGTTGCTCTTGTAGCAGCCCTTGTTGGAAGTATAAATGTCTATAAAAACCAATCCTTGATTGGTGATGCTATGGGTCATTCTAGCTTTTTTGGCATAGTCCTTGCCTTTATTATAGTCAAGGAAAGAAACCCCTTTTATCTACTTTTAGGGGCGATGTTTGCTGCAGGAATTTGTTTTTATTTGGTAACTTTTGCCAATAAAAACTCAAAAATTGGAGCAGATGCAAATATGGCTATTAGCCTTTCGGGACTTTTCGGTTTGGGATTGGTGCTTAAATCTTTCATCCAGGCAAATCCCAACTACGCCAAAACTAGCCAAGCGGGTCTTAACAACTATATTTTCGGTCAAGCAGCCTACCTCATGGAGGCAGATGTCAAGGTGATTTTTCTAGCTCTAGTGCTTTGTGTTGCCATATTTGCCATATTTTTTGAGGACTTAAAAATTTACATTTATGACAAGAATTTTGCTAGGATGATTGGCGTTAACACAAAACTTTTGGATTATCTAATCCTTTTTATGACCATCCTCGTGATAGGGGTTGGGATAAAGGCAGTTGGTGTTATCCTTATTTCATCATTTCTCATAATTCCTACGGTAAGTGCCAGCAAGTTTTCCAAATCATACTTGGGTCTTATTGGGCTTTCGTCTGTTTTCGCCCTTCTTTCTGCTTTTATTGGAACATACATTTCAACAGCCTACAAGGGATTTTCAACAGGACCTTCAATAATTATAGTGGCAAGTTTGATTGGATTTTTGAGTTTTATGTACTCTCTTAGGAGGAGGAAAGCATGATAGAAACCTTATTGATATTAATAGTTACAGCTCTTTCCTGCTCATTGCTTGGGGTGTTCTTGATACTAAGAAAACTTTCTATGCTCACAGATGCAATAAGCCATTCTGTGCTCTTGGGTATAGTCTTAGGATTTTTCATTACTGGTGATCTAAGCTCTCCACTTTTGATTGTAGGGGCGAGTCTTATGGGAGTATTTACTGTTTTTCTTGTAGAAACAATAGGTAAAAGCAAACTTTCTAAATACGATGATGCTATAGGAATGGTATTTCCATTTTTGTTTTCCTTGGCAGTGATTTTAATAAGCAAGTACTTTAGAAATGTTCACTTGGACACAGATGTTGTTCTTCTAGGAGAACTTTTATTTTCATCCTTGGCAAAAGTAAATATCTTGGGCTTTCATCTTGCAAAAAGCCTTGTTGAAGGACTTATTATTTTGGCCCTAGTTTTAGCTTTTATAGGAATATTTTACAAGGGACTAAAGATATCTACCTTTGATCCAAACTTTGCTAAGGTGGTTGGTCTACCGACAGGAATTATCTTCTATATGCTAATGGTACTTACATCTCTTACGGCGGTTGTTTCCTTCAATAGCTTGGGAGCAATCCTTGTTATATCATGCTTCATAGGACCGGCGGCAATTGCTCTACTAATAAGCAAATCTCTCCTTAATGCTCTGGTTTTATCGGCACTAATAGCAAGTCTTAACTCAAGCTTAGCATTTTTCCTAGGCATGTACTTAAATGTTTCCATATCGGGTATGGTTTCATTTTTCAACCTCTTCCTTTATTTTGTGATTTTACTTATCAAGAAGTATATTGTAACTAGCAAAAGAAAAGGGATAAACTATGGAAAAACCACTCATTAACCCCCAAAGGGAAGAATATCTGGTAACAATTTTCAAATTGATACGAGATAAGAAGAAAGTAACTAACAAAGAAATAAGCAAGGCACTCAACCTCTCACCACCATCAGTAACAGAAATGTTAAAAAAACTAAAGGAAGATGGTTTGGTTGAAGATGCGAGATCAAACAAGCTAACAGAAGAGGGCATGGCCTTTGCCAAGCTTATCATTTCCAAACACAGACTTTGGGAATATTTTCTTCAAGAAAAGCTCAACTATGATTGGAAAGATATCCACGAACTTGCCAACAAACTACAGTCTGTAACTACAGATGACCTCTTGGATAAGCTAAATGAATATTTGGGCTATCCTGACTATTGCCCTCATGGATCGACTATTTACATTAACAATGAAGAAAACACCAAGAATTTGATAAAATTATCTGAAGCTAAGCCAAACACATCTTACATCATAAGAAGGATAGCAGATGATAGGAAGCTTTTGAAATATTGCGAATCTATGGGAATTTCCATAGGCAAAAAAATGCTTCTGGAAAGCTTCGACGACTTTGACAAAACAGCAGTTGGAATAATTGACAATAAGAATCTTAGGATATCACCTATGGCGAGTAGTCAAATTTTCCTAAAAAAAATAGAGCCTTAAAGGCTCTTTTTTGTTTCATGTGAAACATCTTTGATCGAGTTTAGGATTGCAGTCGACATGATTCTGGATTGGTTGTTGTCTACTACAGGTCCTAAGACATACACTGTCAAGAAACTTTCCTTGGTTTCGATAACAATTTTTTCCCCTCTCAAACTATAAAGAGGTAGGTAGAAGTTGGAACCAGCTCTCATGTAGGGATAGCCTTCAAGCTTATCTTTCTTAACAAGGTCGTTTGTTACGATATTAGCTGGATAGATTACTGAGCCGGAATTGAAAACATCTTCTATTTTTTTATCTTTTTTATCTTCGACTTTAAATATTATTTCTGAAACAATACTTCCACTCTTTTTTGAAATAAAGGCTTTGATACCATTTTTGTCTTGGTTTAAGTAAAAATCTTCAGGGATTTTTATGCTGACATCTCCTAGGTCAACTGCCTTTACAGCAAAAATATTTATTTCGTTCGTATAGTCTGTGAAGTCTTTAGATACTTCAAGGGGATCATCACTTGTCTTATACATGCCAATTAATAGGTCTGTCATTATATCAGAAGAAACATTGCTAAGTTTAGAGTTTTCTTTTATGGTAAATTGGATTAGCCCACCTGGAGCTTTTACTAACAAGTGGGTATATTTATAGTCATCTTTCTTGCAAATAAAGTAAGCAGAATCAACATTTGTAAGGCAGTTTGCGACTGGGAGACTTAGGATAGTTTCTGTATTTGGGAGTTTGTTATATAAAACATTACAAGCCTTTACTAAATCTTCCTGGTCAATTATTTTATCGTCCCTTATTTTATCGAGAGAGATTGTAATATCATAGGCGGAAGTTTTGGGTAGGTCTATAAAGTATTCATTATCTTTGGAGAAAACCTTGGCTTTTGATGGAATCCTCATATACATATTGGCAAAGAGAATCTCCTTGTTGTAGTCAAGATTTTTAAGCTCATCTTTGGTGTAGGCTTGGTCATATCCGCTTGTAATGTTTGACGGCAGGCTTAGGGCACCATTTCTGCTTTCAAGGGAAGAGTCTTCCTTGAAGCCATCAACATTTTCTAAGGGATAGGAAATATTCGATGAATTTTGTTTATTGATTTTGTTTTTTGGGGTATTAATTTGACATCCTATAAGTAAGAAGGATAGGACTAATATACTTATTTTTTTTATCATTTTATTTTTCCTTAAATTAATGTTTAAATCTCTTATTTATTGGATAATTATATCATATATAAGTATTTTATGATATAATTTTAATAAGGCAAATAGGGGGTGAAAGATGGCTGACGATATTTTATTGAAAGTTAAAGAAGCTGAAGACAAGGCTGATGAAACTATCAATAACGCAAAAATCAAAGCTCGTGAAATCATTGACCAAGCTAAGCTTAGGTCAGATGAAGAATATAAAGAAATTATCACGAGTTCAAAGAGTAAAGCTAAAAAGATTCTTGAAGATGCAGAAGACGCTGCAAATAAAGAAAAAGAGCCTACAATTGAAGAAGCAAAAGCTATTGCTGCCAAGCTCAAGAATCAAAGTACTGGAAAAATTGAAAGTATTGTTAACTCATTAAGCGAAAGGATTATAGAAAATGGCAATAGTTAAAATGAATAAGTTTAACTTGCTTGCTTTCAAATCCGAAAGAGATGATTTGCTCAATACTCTCCAAGGTTTCAACTACGTCCACTTTAACGACCTAGAAAGAGAAGAGGAAAAGTCTTACCTGGAAGAGGTGAGAAATACAGAAAGACTTAGTGCCTTAGATTCAGACATGGCTAGGGCTGACTATGTAATATCTGTAATCGCTTCCTATATGAAGGATAAGGGTCTTGAAGTTGATACGAGTTTTAGTGAACTATCCCTAAAAGATGTAAAAAAGAAAGGGGAGAATTTCGATTTTGACTTGGTTTATAAAAAAGTCAGGTCCTTAGTTGGAAGTAGGGAAAACGCCCTAGCTGTTAGGAGCGAACTTACTAATAAGCTAACTGGCTTAAAACCTTGGAAGGATATTGATGTAGATATCGACAAGCTCTATGATTCAAGGAGAGTTTTTGTGCAAACAGGGACTATCTCCAGCCAATTTTATGAACAAATCCAAAAAGCTCTTGTGGAAAAGGGGTTGGAACAATCTTTAGTTTACAAGGTTTCGGAGGCTGAAAAGACCAACTACATAGTAGCTATATCAAGCCTTGAGGAAAGGGAAGAGTTTGTAGATTTAATCAGAGAGTTCGGTTTTAGCAGGGTTAAAATTAATTCAACCAAGGGTATAGGCGAAGAAATTTATGACCTAACCCAGAAATTAGAAGAAAATGAAAGTTCTATCGAATCTATCGAAAAAGAGATTGTTGACCTTAAAAAATATCTAAGGGACTTATATATCTACAAGGCTCATATCCTAAATATTAGGAGGAAGGAAGAATCAAGTGAGTTTTTCCTAGAAACTAGCCTAATGAATGTTATAGAAGGATATATCCCACAAGATAAGACCGAAAGGTTCAAAAAGGATGTCAAAGATGTCTTGGGAGATACCTTTATCTTAGATATTGAGCAGGCCGATAAAGATGATAGCAAAGTACCTATAATACTAAAAAATAACAGGCTGGTTGACCCTTATGAGGAAGTGGTAAAAACCTACTCTCTACCAAAGTATAACGAAATAGATCCAAGTGGGCTTGTAGCTATATTTTATACAATATTTACAGGCTTCATGATAGGAGATTTGGGCTATGGCCTTCTTGCTGTAATAGGAATATTATTGATGCTTAAATTCAAAAAGTTCCCAGAGTCAACAGAAAAGATGCTCAGACTATTTCTTAGAGTTTCTATATCAACCTGTGTGTTTGGTTTCATTTTTGGGTCAGTCTTTGGTGGAATAATTAAGGTTCCTTTCGGATGGATTGACACAGCAAAAGATATCAACGAATTGATAGTAATGAGTTTGGTTATTGGAGGCGTATCTCTATTTACAGCTCTTGGAGTTAAGGGATATATGTACCTAAGAGATGGCAAACCAATGGATGCCTTCTATGATGTTGGCTTTATGTATATGGCAGTAGGCGGAGCAATCGTTCTTGCCCTAACAAAATCAGACCTAGCCAAATGGGTTATGATTGTGGGTATGCTTGGCATTCTTTTCTTTGCGGGAAGAGATGCGGCATCAATTGGAGGGAGGATTGGATCAGGTGCCTATGAACTTTATGGAATAACAAGTTGGATAGGAGATTTTGTATCTTTCCTAAGACTTATGGCTCTTGTATTATCAGGCGGTTTCGTTGCTTATTCCGTAAATATAATAGTGAAAATGCTAGTTGGTGGTGGAATTGGTGGAATAATTGGTGGAATAATAATCTTTGTAGTCTTCCAATTGTTTAATATGTTCCTATCCTACCTATCAGCTTACGTTCACGGTCTAAGACTTATATATGTAGAGATGTTTAATAAATTTTATGAAGGTGGCGGAGTTAAGTTCCGCGAAATGATTGAAGATACTAAATTTGTCAAAATATTAAGAGGAGGAGACAATGAGTAATTTTTTTATTGAAAATGGTGGAATGGTATTAGCAGTACTAGCAGCAGCAGTAGCAACATTTTTAGCAGGTATGGGTTCTGCTAAGGGAACAGGTATGGCAGGTGAGGCAACAGCAGCACTTACAGTTGAAGAACCAGAAAAGTTTGGTAAGGCTCTTATCCTTCAACTTCTTCCAGGTACTCAAGGTCTTTATGGATTTGTAATCGGATTTTTCATCTATCAACAAGTAATCGGTGGCAATATCGACTTTGCCAAAGGTCTTTACCTATTAATGGCCGCACTTCCAGTAGCAATAGTAGGATATTTTTCTGCAATTAGACAAGCAAGAGTTGCTATAGCTGGTGTTAACATTCTAGCTAAAAATGAAGATGAATTTATCAAGGGTGTAATTTATGCAGTAATGGTTGAGTTATACGCTATCCTTGGATTCGTTATTTCCCTACTACTTGTACTAAATGCTTAATATTAGGATAAGATTATGAATAATCTTGATTTAATATTACAAAGCATAAAGGACAAAGCAAGCACAGAAGAAAATCAAATATTAGACCTTGCCAAAGAAGAAGCCCAAAAAATCCTAGAAGAATCTAGCATGAGGGCAAAAGCTGAGGCAGAAAAAATCACAACAGATGCCGATAAAGAAGCTAAGCTAATCTTGGATAATGAAAAAGTTTCAGCCAAAAGAGAGGCTAGGGATATAGTTATTTCAGGGAAAAACCAAGTTATAGACGAAGTTTTGGATAAACTTATCCTAAAGCTCAGGGCTATGGATGGGACTTCTTACAAGAAATTCGTCCTAAATACCCTAAAAAATTCTGGCATAGATAAGGGAGAAATTCTTCTCCAAGAAAACCTAAAGTCTAGCCTAAGCGAAGCCGACCTAAAGGGCTTTACAATCTCAGATGATAGTGTAGAAGAAGGCTTTATAATTAGAGCTGGCATGGTTGAGTATGATAATAGATTTTCTTCATTGATAAAATACAAGATGGACGATATTAAAAAGCAAATATCAGACAGTTTATTTAAGTGAGGTGATTAGATGAAAAAAGATGACTATATAGGCGCATCTATTTCGACAAGAATGTATGAAAAAAACCTCCTTACTAGGGCTGACCTTGAAAGACTCAATGATTATGAATCTTTAAGAGAGGTCCTAAACCAGCTAAATGATACAATATACAGGGAATCTATAAATAACCTAGCCAGAGTAGAGGAATATGAAAGTATCCTAAAGGCAGAGCTTAGAAGGTCTTATAAGGCAATTAGGGATATTGCTCCAGATAAGAATATTCTAAACTATATGCAAGAAAAATATAACTTCCACAACCTAAAAGTCTTGATTAAAGAACTTGTTCAAGATAAGGATTACTCTAATCTTTACCTTGAAATGGGAGATATTGACCTTGCCTATATCAAGAAAAATTTAATCAAAGAAGAAGAAAAAACTGACTTTTTTGATAAAATAGAGGGACTAAAGACTAAAAAAGAAGTAGAAGTTTCTAAAAATCCTAATGATGTTTACCTAGAATATGCAAAACTTGCCCTAGATAAGTTCAGACAAACGGATAACCCTCAAGATATAGACATAAGCCTTGATAGGTCTTATTATGAAAGGCTCTTACAAGATGCCAATCAACTTGGACTTGATAGCTTGGTTGACTTTACCAGGGAAAGAATTGACCTGATAAACCTAAAGAGTTTGTTGAGGATAAAAAGTCAAAATTCTAGTATAGAAGGTTTGGATTCTGCCCTCATAAGAGGTGGATTTATTGAGGTAGATAAATTCAAAGAATACTTTAACTTTGACATAAATAGACTTGCTAGTAGCCTTGCTAATACAAGAATAGCTAAGTATGTCAATGAGGCTCTTACAGATAAGGATAAGCTTGACAATAATATTCTAAACTTAGAGAAGGCGATAGATTCTCACATGACAGATTTTACTAGGGATTCAAAACTTGTAACCTTTGGACCAGAAGTCCTAATGAATTATATAATTTCTAAGGAGACAGAGATTAAAAACCTTAGGATTTTACTTGTATCTAAGCAAAATAAACTGCCAAAGGAGTTTACTTTAGAAAAGTTGAGGAAATCTTATGTATAAGGTAGCAGTAATAGGAGATAAGGACTCAATCCTTGCATTCAAGGCTTTGGGTGTTGAAGTATATACAGCGATAGATGGGGATGATGCTAAAAAAACCATCAAGGACTTGGCAAAAGAAAATTATGGGATAATTTTTATAACAGAAGATATAGCCAAGGAAATTCCATCTACCATAGACAAATATAGAGAAGAGATGACTCCAGCTATTATACTAATCCCATCCAACAAGGGATCACAAGGGATTGGGCTAGCTGATATCAACAAGTCAGTTGAGAAGGCTGTTGGAGCAAACATTCTAGATTAAAGGAGCTTAATTTGAATAAAGGTAAAATTACAAAAGTATCTGGACCATTGATAGAGGCAGAGGGTCTATCTGATGCCAATATCTATGACGTGGTCGAGGTATCAAAAGATAAGCTCATCGGCGAGATAATTGAGATGAGAGGGGATGTTGCCAGTATCCAAGTTTATGAGGAAACAACTGGAATAGGCCCTGGGGATGAAGTAATCTCAACAGGCCATCCCCTATCAGTAGAGCTTGGACCAGGTATGCTCGAAAGAATGTACGACGGTATCCAAAGACCTCTTGAAAAACTTGAAAATTTAGCTGGTGAATTCCTAACAAGGGGTGTAACAAGCCCTGCCCTAGATAGGGATAAGCTTTGGGAATTTAAGCCAACAGCAAGCGTTGGTGATAAGGTTGAGGCTGGAGATATCCTAGGAGAAGTTGAGGAAACTAGCGTTATAACCCACAAGATAATGGTTCCTGTTGGAATTTCTGGTACAATCAAAGAAATCAAGGCAGGAGGGTTTACTGTTTCTGAGGCTATTGCTCTTGTAGAAACAAAAGATGGCGATAAGGAAGTAACCATGCTTCAAAAATGGCCAGTAAGAAAGGCTCGTCCTGCTACAAGAAAGCTTGACCCAAACGAACCACTTATCACAGGACAAAGAGTTATAGATACCTTCTTCCCTGTAGCCAAGGGTGGTACAGCTGCTATTCCTGGACCATTCGGTTCTGGTAAAACTGTTGTCCAACATCAGATTGCAAAATTTGCTGATGCAGACATAGTAATCTACGTTGGATGTGGAGAACGTGGCAACGAGATGACTGACGTACTTAACGAATTTCCAGAGCTAATCGATCCAAAGACTGGCGAATCAATCATGAAGCGTACAGTTCTTATAGCTAATACATCAAATATGCCAGTAGCTGCCCGTGAGGCAAGTATCTATACTGGAATCACCCTTGCAGAATACTTTAGAGATATGGGCTACAATGTAGCTATGATGGCAGATTCTACATCCAGATGGGCAGAAGCCCTTCGTGAGATGAGTGGTCGTCTTGAAGAGATGCCAGGAGATGAAGGATTCCCAGC
>NZ_CAMXYR010000037.1 GCF_947253225.1 uncultured Anaerococcus sp.
AGCAAAGCTGCTAGTAGTTTTTTATTTTTGGTCATGCTTTTCTCCTTTATCATAATCCTATTATATGATTTTTGTAGTTTTTTGGCAATCAAAAAGCACCATGTGGTGCTTATAATTGAAAAACAAATTATCTTCATCGCCCTAGGGCTAAATTTGTAAAGGATATATAGTTAAGGAAAAAATCACTTGCTATTACATCATATAACTTGTAGAGAAATCAGGGTTACTATACCAAGTGATTTTCCTTTACTACCATTGTAAATATTATTTTGCAGCTTTTGAGCTTTCTATAGCAGCCTTAATATTGTTTTGGAGTTTTTCTTGTTGTTCTGGATTTGTTAGTGCTCCTTCAACAGGATCTCCAATTACATTTCCATTTTTGTCTACTACTATAGTTGTTGGATATACAAAGATATTTTCTAGGAAAGTCTTCATATCTCCTTCATTTTCAACTCCTAGAGCTTGGTAGGTTGGTTTTTTATCTTTCATGATTCTTTCATAAGCTTCTTTTGTTGAATCATCGTAGTTTTTGTCTGTGCACATAGAGATAAAGTTAACCTTATCTTGACCCTTAATCTTGGTAGCTAGGTCATTTAATTCACTCATTTCTTCTACGCAGGCAGAACATCCTGTAAACCAAAGGTTGATTACTGTAGCATCATTTTTAGCTATATCTTCTTTGCTAAATTCTTTGCCTTCTTGGTCAGTTGCCTTGAAGTCAGGTAGCATTTTAGCACCAGCTTTTGATGCATCTACAGCTTCTGTCTTATCGTCTTTTTTAGCTTCTTCTTTTTTGTCAGATTCTTTAGCGTCTTTAGTATCTTCTTTCTTAACTTCTTCTTGTTTAGTTTCTGGCTTTTCTTCAGCCTTGTTTTCTGGTTTTGTGTTTCCGCAGGCTGTTAATGTTAGTGCAGCAAGCATCGCTATAAGTATTTTATTTTTCATAGTCTCTCCTTTGTTTGAATGAGGAAGATATGGCATTGGTTGGACAAGCCTTCTTACAATCATTACATCTTATACATTCTAAATCGTGGTCGTTTTTCCTTATATCTACATCCATCCTACAAACCCTAGCACACTTTCCGCAATTCACACACTTGTTCATATCAACATTCATTTGGTAGAGGGAGTATTTGTTGAACAAGGAGTAAAAAGCTCCTAGTGGACAAATCCACTTACAGAAGGGTCTGTAGAATATTATAGATAGGATAATTGTTATGATTAAAATCGTAAGTTTTAAGTTAAATAAGCTTCCGAGTCCTAATCTAAGGGATGGGTTTTTGATAGCTAGGGGTATTGCACCTTCAATAATTCCTTGAGGACAAATATACTTACAAAATATGGGAGGAACAACCTCGTACTTATCGCCTAATACGAGTGTCATCATAAGCATAAGCCCAAAAAGTATTATATATTTAACGTATCTTAAAGGCTTCAATTTCTTTGTACTTAATTTTTTGGAGGGAATCTTTGCCAATAGGTCTTGGAAAAATCCAAAAGGACAAAGAAAGCCACAAATAAGCCTTGCAAATACAACCCCAAAAAACATCATAGTCCCTACAACATAGTAGGAAAACTTGTATTTTTTGGCACCCATTACCGCCTGCATAGATCCTATGGGACAAGATCCAGCAGCTCCTGGGCAAGAATAGCAATTAAGCCCTGGCACACAGACTTTTTTGGTAGGGCCTGTGTATATTTTACCCGTGAAGAAGTTTGAAATATGAGCGTTAGTGAAAAAAGTGGCTATGGCCTGAATGACCATGCGATTTAAGTTTTTTATCTTATCCAATTCCAATACACTCCAAACATAATTTTACAGCCTTAGCAAAGACTGTATCCATCTCCCCTCTCATCACTCCATAAATTATGAAAGCAACGGAGATTAGCAACAGTAGCCTTCCAACATTTCTTCTTTTTTCAAATATCATATCCTTACCTCGATTATATATTAACATAGGCTTTGTTAAATTTATGTTAAATATTCTTAAATTTTATCAAAAAGGTTGAACCTCCACTTTCATTATCTACAACCTCGATTTTTGCACCCAAGCTTTCTCCTATATCCTTGCACAAGGATAAGCCAATCCCAAAGCCTTCTCTGGTTCTTGAGTCGTCCACTTGGTAGAAGAGGTCAAATATTTCTCCCTTTTTTTCATCGCTTATTCCTATACCAGTATCGCTAACCTTTATTATAAGTCCTTCTTTTTCCTTGTAAGCTTCAATATCGACTTCGCCGCCTAGCTTGTTATACTTAATAGCATTTTCAACTATATTAAAGATTAGCCTTTGTAAGAGCCCATCATCCGAATGCATGCTGATATTGCTTGCAGAATAATTGAGCTTAACCTTCCTATCCTTTGCCTTATCTTCTAGGTCAAAGAGAATTTCATCAATCATATCATCTATATTGATAAGACTAATATTAAGCTTGTTTTTCTTGCTCAAAAGAAGAACAGAGTCAATAAGTTTTTTAAGTCTTTTGAGGTTTGCATCAAAAGTTTCTATAAAATCTAAGTAATTAGGATTAGTATTCTTTCTTGAAAAGACATCAACTTGTGCCTGCATGATTGCTATCGGTGTTCTCAATTCATGGGCAACATTTGAAGAAAAATCTTTTTGTCTTTTATAGTCTTTATAAATTCTTTGAATAAGATCGTCAAATTTCTCCGATAATTCTTTAAGTTCTGTAGGTCCTTCTTCCAAGACAAAACTTTCCGAAAAAGTTTCTGGATTTTCTATATCTACTTTGGCAATTTTTTCTTCCAAATTTTTTAAGGGCTTTAAAGTTTTGTTTATTATATAGGCAAATGTCAGAGAACCCACCAAAAGCACACCCACCATGACCATTACTGTATATATTTTAAATTCACTTGTCGATTGAAGCTGAGCACTATCGACAAGAAGCACCATAGATTTATTATCTGAAGGAACATTCTCCGAAAACTGTTCGAATACCCCCTCCATTACCAAAAGTTGTTTTCTATTAACAAGAAAATTGGTAACAAACATCATTACTATAAAAATTATTACAACCGAAATTATCAACCTAATAACAATAGAATCATAAGATCTTTTATTCTTCATAAATTTTATAGCCTTTGCCAATTACATTTTCTATATAATTTTCTCCTGTTACCTTCTTGATTTTTTTCCTCAAGGAAGACATATGAACCCTAACTGTATTTGAAAAATCATCTGCATTAGAATCCCATACATGCTCCATTATCTCTTCCACGCTCACATACCTGTCCCTGTTTAGAAAGAGATATTCTATAATTCCTGTTTCCTTGGCAGTAAGACCTAGGTCTTCACCCTTATAGCTTGCAAGTCTTTTTACAGTATCATAGGTTATGCCATTTATGGTAATAGCCGTTTCCTCTTGGATAGACTTTCTCCTAAGCAAAGACCTCATCCTTGCATCAAGCTCCTTCAAGTCGAAAGGCTTAGTCATATAATCATTGGCTCCATAATCTAGCCCCTTGACCCTATCATCAATATCACTTCTTGCGGTAAGCATAATTATATTGACTTCCTTGTTAAATTGTCTAATCTCTCTCAATACTTCAAAACCATCCTTCTTTGGCAAGTTTATATCGAGAATAATAATATCGTATGTTTCAACATAGGCAAGCTCCAAGCCTTCTTGGCCATCTCTTGCTGTATCTGTAACATAACCTAAAAGCTCGAGTCCTTCCTCAAGCAATCTCAAAAGTTTTCTTTCATCTTCAACTATAAGTACTTTCATATTTCCCTCCTCTTATCAAAAAATTATATCACAAAACTATTAAATCCCCATAAAGACCACATAAAATAGCCTTTACTTTTTCAAAAAATTTGTTTTACAAAAAAAGATTTTGGTATATAATTATAGCGTAACAAGATATTTGTTAACAATAAAGGAGTGATAAAAATGAAAACAAATAAAATTGCAGCACTATTATTAGTAGCATCATTTGCCCTTGCAGGTTGTGGAAACAACACTGACAAAAAAGCTGAACCAGCAGATACATCAGCTGAAACAAAAGTAGAAGAAACAAAACCAGCTGAAGAAAATAAAGACGCTGATAAAGCTGAAGACAACAAAGACGCTGACAAAGCTGAAGATAAAAAAGAAGACAGCAAAGAAGAAAATAAAGAAGAAAACAAAGAAAACAAAGAAGAAGATAAAGCTTCTACTGAAGAAAATAAAGATGCTGACAAAGCTGGAGACAACAAATAATTTAATCCAAGCTTTAGAGCTGGCTTATGCCAGCTCTTTTTTCGTTTTCTTATATTTTATTATGGATTTCGATAAAATTAAACTTGACTTTACATTTTTGAAATTTCCATTATAATATTTGCAAGAAATTAAAGACAAGGAGAAATAATGAGTAAAAAGTTATTAGCCTTAACCCTTGCACTAGGCCTAGTCCTCGGTGGATGTGGAAAGGCAAAAGATACAAATCTAGATCCTAAGGATACCAATATTGAAAAACAAGTAGAAGATTTTAAGGATACCAGCAAAGATGATGACGGTAATGTTAAAGCTTCAGAAAAAACTTCTTCACCTAACATTAACGAAGTTAAAATAGACTTAAATGCTAGCTTAGCTAAGTTTGAAGAAGTTTTTGCTGATAAGGATATAGCTATTGAAGAAGTTAAACTTGAGCTAGAAAACGGAACTTACCTATACAAGTTTGAGGGCAAGAAAGAAAATAAAGAATATAGCCTAAGCTTTGATGCAAATACTGGTGATATTAAGGCTCAAAAAGAGGAAGAGGATAAGGATAAGGAACAAATTGAAGCAATTGACTTTTCTAAAATCATAAGCCCAAAAGAAGCTATTGATAAAGCTATAGCAGGTCAAGATGGGGCTAAGGTTGTTGAGTGGAGTCTCAAAACAGATGACGGAAAAACTAAATACGAAATAGATATAGAAAATGGAACCGACAAAGAGGTGGATGCCCTAACTGGAGAAGTAGTAGACGACTAGCTCCTAGAAAAAATTTAATTACAAGCAAAAAACCAAGACACCCCAAGTCTTGGTTTTTTGTATGGAGGGAAGAATTTATTCTATAAATTTTACTAATATAGTATTTATTGGGGTTTTCTGTAGTTTACTATTTTTTATAGGTTACGTAATCATTCAATGTTTGATTAATTTCTATCTTATTAGTTTTCTCATCATCTAATACCTTATCTACCTTTTCTTTAATTTCCTCATCCTTTTCTTCGGAAGAAACTATAAGGTTAAGGCTTGTCTTTAGAAGTGTTAGGTCATTTTCATTTTGAAGCTTAAACAAGACATCTATTAATTTATTGTATGATTCTTCAACTTGCTTAGCCTTAGAATTTTTGTCATCTAAAACTTTTCTAGCTTGCTCAACTAGACCTTTTAACTCTTTGGTCTTATCAGATTTTTCAAGAATATCTTGGTTATTAGCTATATTCTCCACCAAATCTTTTAGCTTTTGTTTATTAATGTTATTTTCATTTTCTTTTAATTTTAATCCAACAACTGCCGCTAGTAAGTTTTCATATGCTTTATCACATGAATTTTGATCAATCTTATCTTTATCTAAAATTTCTCTCGCCTTAGCTAAAGATTTTTTCAAGTTTTCAAAAGATTCATTTGTATACCTAGATTGATCAATAGCAACTGCCTTATAGAAAAGATGTATTAGGGCTGTGGTATCAGCATTTTCTTCATCTAATTCCTTATCCTCTAATTCGAAACTTAGATTCAAAATTTCTTCATAGAGTGCATCAACCTTAGTTTGGTTGATATCAGCTGACTCTAATACTTTCTCAGCCTCACTTACCTTGTCGGCCATTTTTTTGTAGGACTCTTCCGTATACATTTGTTCGTCTAAAGATTTAAAGTAATCTATCATAGATTTCAAATTCTCAGTATCAACCTTAGCTTTTTTGACTAGATTAATGGTGAACTTTCTCCTCTTCAATCCATTTTCAGACTCTAGCAAGATGTTTATCTTTGAATCCTTTTCTGGAAGAACAGTGTATGACGCATTTTCCTTAGTTTTTACATCTATCTTAGCCTTTAAATCATTCGTTGTATAGGAATCCTTCTTAAGCTCTTCCTCGCTTAAGTTCTTGTTGGAAATCTTCAAGCTATCAAAGTCAGTTGAATCGAAAATTACATTTTCTGATTCAGATAGGTTTAGTGAAGCTTCTGTTAGGCAGGTATGCTTATCTTGCTTATTTTTTATAATTATTTTAGCAAAGGTTGCTTGACTTGGGTTAAAGTTTAACTTATAATCTTTAACATTTTTACCTAAATCACTAACTTCTAGATCATAGTTAACCTCTCTCCAAGAATCTTCTGCTCCTGTTTCAGAAACTAAAAGCTTTATCCTGTCCTTGTCTGGATATTCCGAACCCCTGCCATCAATAGCAAAAGTTAAACCAGCCTGTCCAAATACCTGTTGAGTAGCATATTCAAAAACTAAATCAAATTCATCTAGGCCTTCTCTAGCTGCATATATGTTTGAAAACACGCTATTTTTTGTATTTCTTCTGTTGTATTCTTTCTTGCCATCAAGCAAATTATCTATAGAACCTTCTAGGAGATTTTCATCTACACTTGTAGATTTATTCATAGCCTGGCTTATCACATTATCTCCCAAGCTAACTTTCGGACTAGCGATTCTTATATTGGCAATAACATCTACAACTTTACCAAATATATTAGCTTTTCCATGTTTTTGGATGATTTTTTCTTCTTTGACTTCTTCTGCTGATATAGCATCCCACTTAACATTAAAGTTTGTATCTATTATATCTCCATTACTCTTAACACCAGGCCTTTGACTTGGTAGGGATGGGATAACATTAGGTAGAGTGTTTACTGATACATTAAGTAAGGCCACAACATCATCTACTACATTTACATTTACGGATACTTCATGCCCTAATTCAGTCTTACCTTTGATTTCAAACTTACCTTCCTTATCCAATAAGCTATTGTCAAAGGCCTCCCAACTTACCTTCACATCTCTTGTTGATCTATCAGAAAATGTTGCCTTAACACTTTGAGGCAAGTTGATTCTGGATGATTTCTTAACTGTATAGGTCTTGCTATAGGTATAATATGAAACTCCAGCTTCAGCATCAAAATCATGTACCTTGTTGGTTTTTAGGCTAAGAGCTTTAGCCTTCAATCCTTCAGATGTTATATTTATATTTATATCTCCTGAAGATTTGCCGGCCTTAACAATTGCTATCAATGAGCCAGCGTGAGCATTTCTATTACCTTCATCATAGGCTTGATGGTCGGCTTGCAAGCCATTATCCATAGCTATAAGACTACCGTTTCCTGTAACGTCAACTTTAATATTGTTATTCGCATTGGTTACTATATTTCCATTCTTATCCTTTATGTCAATTCTGACATAGGCAAGATCTTTTCCATCATTATCTAGGCTCTTCTTATCTAGGCTAGCCTCTATATATTCGGCCTTACCTGTAGTTTCTACAAAATTTCTTCCTACAGTATTTTTAATTTCTTTACCATTTTTATCGTAAGCTACAGCTTCAATTTTTCCATCTTCGTATTTTAAATTGTATTTTACATACAAGGATTCGTTTCCACTTTCGCCCTCTACAGTTTTATACCTAAAGCCTGACTTAGTAGTGTTAGTTATCAATTTTTTCTTACCTAAAGAGCGTCTTTGTCCGCCCCTTGGGGTAAAGAACAACTCTACACTATCTGCATTTGTATAAACAACTATAGGAACTCCACCCGCTCCATTACTTACAATATCCCTTCCCCATGCTGGTAATAGATGAAGAGTAGTATCTTTATCGTTCCATACGGATCTGTACAAGTAGTAAGAGTCTTTTTCTAGGCCTGCGGTATCAATTATTCCAAAATAGGAAGCCTTAGGTGATGGCCAAATTCCTTGAGCTCCAGGTATGGTTCCATTCCATGGAGTTGGTTCTCCCAAGTAGTCAAAACCAGTCCAAACGGCTTCACCCAATACATGATCTCTCGTAATTGTGTCATACCAAGCCTTAGAAGCAAGTGCGCCCCAGTTAACTCTCGAATTATCGTAACTTGTTAGGTTCTTATCTATGGTTTGAGAGCCTCCATTTGTCCTATAATAAATCCCTCTGGAATTGATTGATGAAGCGGTTTCAGAACCAAACAAAGTCCAATCAGGATGGTCGTTTTTAAGTTGATCGTACCTATTATCATTAACATAGTTTACGCCTACGATACCACCCGCATCACTAATTGCTTGAGCCATAGCCACAACATTGTTGTTATAACCGCCCTTTAGTTGGTTATCTCCCATAGTTACATATCTTGTGTCATCTATTTCTTGGGTCCATTTAATGAGATTTCTCATTACTCCTGGATACTCGCCTTGCCTAGACCAATTTGTTCCTTCCAAGACTTCGTTACCCATTGACCACATAACTATAGAAGGATCGTTTTTACCCCTACTGACCATCTGTTTTATAGCAAACTCTGCCCAGGTCATATCTCTTGTAGAATTTATTAATTCACTTTCTCCTACTTCTTTTTCAAAATAAGTAGAAAAATCATTTGAGTTGCTATTTTTTGGTAAGATCCAACCATCAAAAGCCTCATCTATTAGGAGCATTCCATACTTATTTGCAGCATTTATTAGGGCTCTTGACGCTGGATTATGGGTTACCCTAATTGTATTAGTTCCCATATCTTTTAGGATTCTAACTTGTCTATCTATAGCACTTTCATAAGCTCTAGCTCCAAGAGAACCCTGGTCGTGGTGCATGCAGACACCCTTTATCTTTATTTTTTTGCCATTTAATAGAAATCCATCTTTATTATTAGCTTCAATGAATCTAAAACCATAGTCTGTTTTATCTTCATCTATAACTTGACCATCCTCTTCAATTTTTGTTTCAACTACATAAAGATTAGGGTCATCTACGTCCCAAAGTTTAGGATTATTCGCTTGAAAGTCAGCCTTATTTTCAGTAGTTTTTCCTGGATCCAAGCTTATATTTTGGGAAGTGTAGCTTGCAACTTCACTTTCATCTTCCTTGCTATAAACTCTATGTTTTATTAAAAAAGTCCTTTTCTTATCAGAATCATTTTTAACTTTTGTTTTTACATTCATTGTAACTGTATTTGTGTTTCTAGCATTTAATGTAGGAGTTTTGATGTCAACTCCATACAAATCTATATGAAGATTTTCTGAAACTATCAAACTTACATCTCTATAAATACCAGAGCCTGAATACCACCTACTTGAAGGAACAGGATTATCAGTTCTAACTGAAATTACATTATTTCCACCAAAATTTAGGTAAGGAGTTATATCATAAGCGAAGGGCGTGTAACCATAAGCATGGAATCCAAGCTTATGGCCGTTTATATAGACTGTAGATGTCATATATACCCCATCAAAATATATAGTATATTTCTTATCTTTGTTAGTTGCAGGTATAGAGAAAGACTTCCTATACCATGCGACTCCTCCTAGTTTATATCCTGATTCAGCTTCTCCTCTGGACGTGTATTCGCCTTCCAAACTATAATCATGAGGAAGTTCAATATTTCTCCAAGAGGAGTCGTCAAAGTTATCTTTTTCTGCTCCAGATTGATCTCCTAACTTAAATTTCCAGTTAGAGTCAAAATCCATTATTTTCTGTGTTGGATCAGAATTTTCCAAAAAAACATTTTCCGGCTTCGAGATTATAACGCTTGAAGATGAGCTATCTGCGTGGGATTTGAAAGGTAGGCCACCTATATTCCCAGCCACTAGGCTTAGGGCTAATATTGAACTAATTATTTTGTGTTTTGCATTTTTTATAGTCTTATTTCCCATACCCTACCTCTTATTTTAGCTCTAAATCTAACATTGCTTCTAGTAGTGATTCATAACAGTCATCTACTTCTTCTTGTTTAGCTCTAGTATTTTTGAATACCTCTTTAGCTTTATCTAAGGCTTGTTTGTAAATTTCTATAGATTCATTTGTATATTTATCGCTATCATATGTTACACTTGAGTCAAGAAGCGCTTTAAGTCTTGACTTATCAATAGGTGTTGAATCTTTTTTCCTAAGAGCTAGTAGTTTGTTGCTTAGATTGTTGTAGGCTTTATCAACTTCTTCTTGGCTAGCATTTATGTTTTTATTTACTTCTAGGGCACTTGTCAACGCCTCTTTAACCTTAGCCATAGTATTTTTTTCATATTTATTTTCGTTTTCTACTACATCTTGTGAGGCTTTTATTAAAATTTCTAATCTTTCTTTATCGGCTACTGACTCATCTCGTTCTTCCAAAGAAAATACGGCATCCATAAGTTCTTCATATACCTTGTCGACTTCTTCTTGACTAGATAATTTTCTAGAACTTACCTTCTTCGCTTCTTCTAATTTTTTAGCCAAGCGATCAAATGATTCGCTGGTATATCCTTCTTTTTCGATAGTTTCAGAATATTCAATCATCTCTTTTAAGGATGTCTTATCAGCTTCCTTTACATCAAGAGTTTTAACCATCATATTAGAAACTTGAACCCAATAATGACCTTCGGTCAAGCTCCTAACGGCAACATATCTTGCAGTTATTCCTTCGTCACTGAAATCTATTTCTGTTACTTTCTTGGCTTCTTTTTGAGTTATAACATCTCCATATCTCTTCCAGTTAACCTTATCATTTGAATATATTATTTCATATTCGCTAAAATGGTCGTTTGCAGAGCTTCCACCCATTACTAATCTGAATCTGCCTAGTGGGTATTCTTCCTTTAAATCAAATCCGATGTAGTCTCCCTTCCTGTAAGTATCGCCAGGGGTTGACCACCAGGTGAAAGAATTATCATTCAAATCAATCATCTTTTTCTTGCTATGGTTTTGGTAAATTCCGTAAGGAGCAGATGTAATAATGTTTTCTTCGCTTATGTTTGGATTTTTGAATGGTCCTGTTTTAGCATTAGGATCTATTGCAACTTCCGCCAAAACTTCGTGCATTTTTTCAACATTAGCTCTAATTCTCTTGCTTCCTGTCCTTATAGGAAGTTCTTTGCCTCTGGAGTTAAAGGTGTGGGCGTTAGCTTTCTTCCATATAGCATCTGCCTCTTTAAACATTTGGACAAGGTTTTTGTCTCCACCTTTTTGTGCATAGTATTCTATAGCTTCGATATCTTTTATTGCTGCAAGAGATGTATCTTTCATTGATTCAAGATATGGTTTTAGTTCGTCTTTAATATCTTTGTTTGACGCTTTCTCATTATAATCATCAACATTGTCGGCTATCTTTTGATATTCCGCCTTTAGTTTATCCCCTTTTTCTTTGATAGCATCCTTATCTTGCTTATCAACTGCATCCTCAAATTCTTTGATAAATGGAAGCAATTCTTCAGATTCTTTTAGAGAATAACCTACTCCATCTGATGAGGTGTTGTGTTTTGCAAAGTTTCTAAGTTCTTCTGTTGCATTTGCTTCTACATATTTAAAGGAATCGTACCAGGACTGTTGAGCATCAAAGTCTTCCACATTCCAGGTATAATCCGCCATAGCAAATAGTGAAAGTTGTGATAGGTGAGCGTGTTCCATAGGGTTGGTTACAACTCCAATCATGCTTTTTGCATCGTTGGAAACCATTTCCATAGGTCCAATAAATACTCTCCTAAAAGATTTATCTATATCATTTACTGACCAGTTCAACCAGAACAAAGGACTTCTACGTTCTTTTCCAAAAGTGCCCCTGTTTTTGAATTTTTGAAGGTCTGACTCATTTATATAACTCATAGTTGAACTACCAGTGAAAAATATTTGAACATTATCAGGGAATTCCCTATCCCATTTATTTAACTCGCTAGCATTCCAATTCCATGATAAGGTATAAGATGTTGGGCAAAAAAGTAAATCATACACATCACCCTTATCCTTAGCCCATTTTGATAATTCATTCATCAACCTAACAACAACATCTCTATTAGTACCTTGGATATCATCAGCAAGTACCCCATATTGTCTTACCCCAGCTTTATATAGTTGTTCGAACTTATTAATTATTTTTGGAATATCTTCATCTGCATTGGCACTTGTTAGCGGATTATTCATAAATGGATGAATGGTCCAAACGAATCTATTTTTGTTTTCATTACCTACTTCTGCCAATCTTCTTATATTATCTATATCTTCTTTTGGATATAAGTCTCTCCACTTCTGATTGTGGTATGGATCATCTTTTGGTGCAAAAACAAAAATGTTGTTTTTAAATTGACCTCCAAATTTTAGGTTATCAATTCTATTATCCCATCCCCATGGATTACCATAAAATCCTTCAATAGCTCCCCTAAATTTTACAGAGGAATAATCATTAATCACCAAATTTCTTACTTCTTTGTTGGCTTGCCTTAGTATTAAGTCTAAAGTTTCTAGGCCATAAAAGCTCGCATCAGTATCTTTTCCAACTATGGCAATTGTCTTATTTTTTACAGATAAGCAATAAGCATCAAAGTGTCCATAAATATCCTTATCATCTGCATTTTGTTTAAAATACTTATCAGCTTGGTCATTAGAACCCTTTATGCCTACCAAGATATTGGTGCCAGCTTGCTCTTTTGATGAAATTGTATAATTTATTCCGTTATTCTTTAAAACATTCTCTGCCTTTTGTTTAGTGTACTTATCAAGTTTATCAGCTAAAACTAAATTAACTTGACCCTTTAGAGAAGTGTTGCCTTCTTGATATTCTATCTCGTGCACTTTAGGATATATTTCATAATCTTGTCCGCTCGCCAAAGAGGACTTGGCGAAAATAGCAAAGGTGCATATCATAATCACCAGTAAGACAACCTTGTTTAATTTTATTTTATTCATAATTACCTCTCGAATATTTTAGGTTACGTTTGCAAACTTCTACCTACACTAAGGGTTTTTAACTTAGCGTAGGTAATAGCTCTCTTAGAATTTTATTCAGTCATTAAGATGCCTAATAAATCTTCATAAGCCTTATTAATATCATCTTGACTAGAACCTGCTTTATCATAAACTTCTTTGGCTTTGACACAGGCCTTGGCAAGTTTATCACTTTTAGCTAAATCGGACTTTTCTATTGATTCAAGTAGCTCTTTTAATTTTGACCTATCTCTTAAATCGCTAGATTGTTTCTGGTCAATATTCATTATAGCTTCAAGCAAATCAAAATAAGCATTGTCTACCTCAGTTTTGCTTGTGCCTTTACTCTTATAAACTTCCTCAGCCTTTTCGCAAGATTTCTTTACTAGCTCTAGTGATCCTTTTTCATAAGTTTTTGACTTGTCAGCTAGTAGATCCTTAGCCAAATCAATTCCTAAAAGCAGCTTAGACTTATCTAACTTAACCTCCTCTTCTTTTTCTTCTAGCATAAATATTTTATCTAGGAGCTCGTCATATATTTTATCTACTACATCTTGAGCTAAACTAGGATCTTTTAATGTTTCTTTTGCATTTTTTATTGCAACTTCCAAGTTCATCCTAGATTCATCCCCATACTCATCCAAATTAAAACTTTCTGCATAAGCTAAACATTCCTTTAACTGGCTGGTATCTGCCTTAGACCTAATCTCTACTAGATTTTTTATATATTTTTTTAAATATTCAACAGCCTTGTCTACATCCAGTTGAGAAGCTCTTTTATTTTTGAGAACAGATTTTGAATAAACTAATTCCTCTTGAAGCTCATTAAAGGATTCTTGAGTATACTTATTTTTTTTGAAAGACTCAGCTTTCTTAATTAGATTTTCTAATTCAACCTTGTTAGCTTTATTGAAAGATATAAGTCTTCCTATACTTTCCTTTAATTTTTCGAAAGCTTTGTCAACATCTTCCTGTTCTAGATCCTTATTCTTGAGAACCTTATCTATTTCTGGCAAGATTTTTTCAAAATTTTTGTAACTTGTGTATGTGTAGTCATCCTTATCAAGTTTGAGTGCTTTTTCATAAAGGTCTTTAAGTTTTGTTAGCTCCAAAGGTTTTTTGACATAATCTTTGCCCCAAGCTTGCAATTCTGTAACTGCTAGCGATTTCCCCTCTGGTGGAAGCATAACTATCCTTATCGCAAAAGTTTCTACTTTGTCAAAGGAAATATCATTTATCTTATTTCTATCTAAATTATTCGCTCTTAAATTCTCTACGCTCTTCCAGTTTTGAGGATTATTAAATGAGTTATCTTTCTCATCAGCCATATGAGCATGATTTTTTATCCCCTCTGGCTTAGAGCCAACATAATATTCAACCCTAATTTTTTGAGGCATCTTTGTTCCGTGGTCTTCAAAAAAGCTTAGTGATAATCCACTCACTTCTTGTTTTCTCGCTTTTTTATCCCCAAATATTACACCAATATATTGGTTGCCCTTTAAGGCATTTCTCTGCCAGGTTGTCCATCTATTATTTCCTTTTGATCCATCTATATCAATTATTCCATCATTTAATGAACTTACCTTATCATTTGAGCCTGGTGGATCATTGGTGAAAGAAGCAAAAGCTTTTGGATATTCATAACTTGTTGTTTGGCTAATTATTTTATAAGATTGTTTGTCAATATTCGCTTCTTGACCAAGTTTGTCATAAACTCCAACATCAGAATCTTCTGTAGCAAAACAACTACTTGGTGCTAAAGCAAGACCAGCCGTTGTTGCCAAAATTGTAACAAGGCTTAAAACTTTTTTCTTATTCATTTTTACCTCTTATTTTTTCTTTTCTTATCAACAAATAAGGCTGAACTAGAAGCTATTAGACCCATGAATATCTCTGTCATGCCTGTTACTCCAGTCTTTGGTGCTGCCTTTGTCTGTTTTTTCACTTCTTCTTTTTTCTCTTCTTTATTTTCTTTTTTATCCTTGTCTTTACCTTTTGATGAAGGAGTTTTTGTTTTAGTGTCTTCTGTATTTCCAGATGGGGCTAAAATTTCTGCGTCATTATTGTTTGCTTCTGTTGGTGTTTGGATTTCTTTATCCTGCTTGTCTGAGGCTGATGGGGTTTGAGTTTCTGCATCCTTCTTGTCTGAGGCTGATGGGGTTTGAGTTTCTGCATCCTTCTTGTCTGGAGCTGATGGGGTTTGAGTTTCTGCGTCCTTCTTGTCTGGAGCTGATGGGGTTTGAGTTTCTGCATCCTTCTTGTCTGGAGCTGATG
>NZ_CAMXYR010000038.1 GCF_947253225.1 uncultured Anaerococcus sp.
CCAACCTTGAATGCAACAGCAGGAGATCTATCTCTTGTAATGCCAAAAAGACAACTTGACGATATAATCGAGATGATTTATCAACTAGACAAGATTGCCCCAGGTATGGCAAATGATGATACCCTTCTTTATGGAATTGAAGTTAAATTCTACAATTCTGTAGTCGAAGTTGATGATAGGTTTGAAACTAAAAAGAAAAGGCTCTATTGTCTGGGAGATGGGTCGGGAGTTACTCACTCCTTATCCCAAGCTTCTGCGTCGGGAGTAGAAATGGCGAGAATCCTAAACGAGCTATAAGATGAAGTACATTTACGAGCAAATTAGTAAGGCAGATGGCATAATCCTAAGGGGTGTGGTCAATACTCCTGATGATTTTGATGCAAGAAAAAAATATCCGACCGTAATCTTCTACCATGGTTTTGGGGGAGATAGGAATGGGTCTTGTTTTTTTAGGGTGCAGAATGCAAGATACCTAACCGATAGAGGCTATCTTGTGGTTAGGTTTGACTTTTCTGGGACTTGTGAGTCTGATGGAAGTTTTTACGATATGACAGTTAGTAGAGAAGAGGCAGAAGCGGAAATGATTCACGATTTTACAAGGCTTAAATCCTATGTAGATAGGGACAGGCTTTATTGGATGGGTCATTCTCTAGGGGGTGTTATTGCAACCCTAAAGGCACATAAGCTAAAGCCTAAGGCTATGTGCTTGCTAGCTCCTGCGTGTGATATGAACAATCCTGACTATATCAAAGTCATGGCAAAGACAATGTTTGAGGGAGAGCTCAGGAAGAAAAAATCAGACCTTGATGGCAAAAAATCTTATGCAGAAATTCTTGCTAGCATTGAGGATGTGGACATTGGAGGAGTTAAGCTAAATAAGAAGTTTTTGATAGACTTCCTAAGAAAGGATATCTATGGAGCTTCTGAAAAATACGAGGGCAAGGTTCTAATCATGAGGGGCGATTGTGATGATCTAGTCTTTAACGATTCTAATGAGAAACTTAGCAGGTCTTTTCCTCGTGCCAAGTATGAACAAATTAAAGGAGCAGATCACTCCTTCAAAAATGAGGACTATAGGATGCTTGTTTTTGAGAAAATGTATAGGTTTTTTGAGAAAGCCGTGGATAAAAAATAGGATGATGGATATAAAAGACAGGGGACTATCAAGTTCCTTGTTTTTTTGTGCGAGTAGGCTATCATATTTGATAAATATTTGAAGAAAAATTGGGTAAAGATAAACTACTTAGAGAAATACCTTATTTTCTTAGATATTTAGGCAATTAAAGATGAAAAATAGATAAAATACGTTATAATATAAGCATGGGAAAAATAATAATTACGACAAGTTTCGGATTGGAGGCTCTTGTCAAAAGACAAGTCCAAGATATGGGTTACGACAAGCTTGATGTAAGCGATGGTATGATATCCTTTAGCGGAAACTTACCAGATATTGCAAAACTAAATATCAATCTGAGGTGTGCCGATAGAATCTACCTTAGAATTAAAGAGTTTAAGGCGACAGACTTTGATAGTCTTTTTGAAAATATCAAGGCTATTTCTTGGCCTGACTTTTTGAGCGAGGATAGTAATTTCACTGTCAATGCAAGGACCTACAAGTCCAAGCTCTTTTCTTTAAGGAGCATCCAAGCTATATCAGAAAAAGCCATAATAGATTCTATGAAAAAGACTTATAGGAGAAATATTTTCAAGAAGTCTGGCGAAAGAGTCAATATCGAAATAATGCTTGACAGAGATATAGCCAGTGTAAATATTGATACATCTGGGGATGGACTTCACAAGAGAGGATATAGGGAGGATTCTGTCAAGGCTCCCCTTAGGGAAAATTTGGCGGCAGCCTTAGTTGACCTCTCTTTCTATAAGCCAGATAGGTTTCTTGTAGATGCCTTTTGTGGGTCGGGGACAATCCTGATTGAGGCTGCAAGAAAGGCTAGAAACATTGCTCCAGGTCTTGACAGGGACTTTGACTTTAAAAACTTTATCTTTATGGACAAGAGCCACTACAAGTTAGCCAAAAAAGAGGCCCTAGAAAAGATTGATTATGAGAAAAAACTTCATATCTTAGGTTCTGATATTTCTGGAAGAGCAATAAGTCTTGCCAAAACCAACGCCATAAATGCAGGGGTTGGGGAAGATATCGCCTTTGTCAAAAGGGATGTGGCCTCTCTTTCTGTAAGTGCTAGTGATTATGGTATACTTATATCAAATCCACCCTATGGACTGAGGTTATCTGCTACAAATATGGACGAGCTTTACAAGAAAATCAACGATAAGTTTATGAAGATGAATACTTGGTCCTTGTATTTTGTAACGGCTGATGATAAGTTTGATAGGAGATTTAGAAGAAGGCTATCAAAGAAAAGAAAGCTCTACAATGGGGGCGAGAAGGTAGATTATTACCAGTATTTTGGCGAAAGACCAAAGAAAGATTAGGAGGATGTTATCACACAGAAAGCTAAAAAATCCAGACTATGGCTTTGGATTTCATTAATAATAATTGGGATATACTTGGTGGGAGTTCTTATATTTTCATTTATAACCCTACCAAATACCTATATCAATGGAAAAAATGTTTCATATGCATCAAGAGAGTCAGCCCTTGAAGAAGTAGGAGAGGGGTTTAAGCTCGAGGTTTTGGGCAGGGATGATAGGAAATTAGTAATTAACTCTAAGGAAATATCCTATGATGCCAAGATTCCTAAAAATGCGAGTATTGACCAAAATGCAATGCTTTGGCCATTCAATCTTCTAGGCCTTACTAAGGATAAGTTGAAGTTTGACTACAAGATTAACTACGATAAGGACAAGCTCGATGATATTATCAAGGAGTCTCCACTCTTTACCAACATCACAGAACCCCAAGATGCTGGTCTTGTCTTTAAGGGAGATTCATTTGATATAAAAGAAGCTGTCATGGGAAATAAGCTAGATTATGGTAAGGTTAGGGCAGAGATTGAAAAAGCAATTACAACCGACCATAAGGATATCAAACTTACAGATTCCTACTACGAAAATCCAACCGTTCTATCAGATTCTAAGGAACTTAAACAATTAGAAGAAGATGCCAAAAAAATCGAGGCTATGAATATCAAATTCAACTTTAATGGATTTGATATCAAGCTTACTGGCAAAGATCTGGTTGCTATGCTTGAGCAAAAGGGAGATAAATTTACAATCGACTATGACAAGCTCATGGACTTTATGAAAGAAGTTGCAGATAAGACAGATACCTATGGTAAAGATAGGAAGTTTAAGGCAACTGGCATTGGAGAAATTGTCGTAAATCCAGGAGTGTACGGGTACTTGCTTGACCAAGCAGCAACAGGGGATGAGGTTTTAAAACTCTTTAACCAAAGAAAAAGTGGTGATATAGAACCAATTTATGAAAGATACGGCTTTGAGAGAACTAAGGATGGAGGAGATATTGGCAATACTTATATAGAAGTAGATCTATCTCGTCAGTATCTATGGTTTTATAAAAATGGAGAGCTAGTAGTAGAATCTCCTATCGTAACAGGAATTAACCAAGGTGGTTGGCAAACCAATGTTGGGGTTGGCTCAATCCTTTCAAAAAACACGAACCAAACCCTAAAGGGAGAAGACTTTTATGGTGGCAAGTATAATACTCCTGTAAAGTATTGGATGCCTATAGGCTGGGATGGCGAAGGCCTCCACGATGCCGATTGGAGATATTCTTTTGGTGGAAGTATCTACCAAACAGATGGTAGCCATGGTTGCTTAAACCTACCTCCATCTGTCGCAGAAACAATTTTCAATAACGTTGAAATCCATACACCAGTTGTTGTTTATGAATCATCAACCAACAACTCACCACCAATGATGTACTAGGAAGAATAATGATAAAAATAGAAAACTTAACTTACGTCTACCCAAATGGGGAAGAAGAAGGTCAAGGTAAGAAAGCCCTTGATGATCTTTCAATCGAGATCAACAAGGGCGACTTTGTGGCAATTCTTGGCCACAATGGGTCAGGGAAATCGACCTTGGGCAAGCTTTTGAATGCACAAATAATGCCTTCATCTGGAGACATTTGGGTAGATGATATTAATAGCAAAATAGAAGAAAATATTTGGGATATCAGAGAAAAATGCTCTATGGTATTTCAAAATCCCGACAACCAAATGGTTGCTACAACTGTAGAAGAAGAAGTAGCCTTTGGACCTGAAAACTTGGCAGTAGCTAATCCTGAACTCAGAAATAGGGTAGATGAAGCCATTGACCTTGTAGGAATGAGTGATTTTAAACATAGAAATCCATCCAACCTTTCGGGAGGGCAAAAGCAAAGAGTGTCTATAGCGGGTGTTATAGCTATGCTATCCGACTACATAATATTTGATGAACCAACAGCTATGCTTGACCCTAAGGGAAGAAAAGATGTGATTAACCTTGTCAAAGACTTAAATAAAAAGCATGGTAAGACCATAATCTATATCACCCACTACATGGAAGAGGCGGTTCTTGCCGATAAGATTATTGTTCTTGATAAGGGCAAGAAGGCTCTTGAAGGAAGTTCGAGAGAAGTGTTCTCTCAAGTGGCAAAGATGAAAGAATTGGGTCTTGCCGTACCCCAGGTAACAGAGGTTGCCTACGAACTTAAAAAAGCAGGTCTAGGAATTAAAGAACTTCCGTTAAATATTGAGGAGTTTTTAGAAATTATATGAAAATAGAACTTACAAATGTTGATTATATCTACAATGAAGGACTTCCGTCTGAGGTATATGCCCTAAAGGATATTAACCTTACCATAAATTCTCATGAAATTGTGGGACTTATCGGGCAAACGGGTTCGGGAAAATCTACCCTAGTCCAACTTTTGAATGGTCTACTTATACCAAGTAGGGGAGATTGTATTATAGATGATATCAACTCAAAAGATAAAAAGCGAAGAAAAGAAGCGAGGTTTAAGGTAGGTCTTGTCTTTCAATATCCTGAAAATCAGCTTTTCGAGGAAACAATAGCCAAGGATATCGCCTTTGGACCAAAGAATATGGGTCTAGGTGACCAAGAAGTCGAACAAAGAGTTAGAATGGCCATGGCAAAGGTTGGACTTGACTATGAAACCTACAAGGATAAGTCTCCTTTTGAACTTTCAGGCGGTCAACAAAGAAGAGTCGCAGTTGCTGGTATCCTTTCAATGAATCCAAGGGTTCTTGTGCTTGATGAGCTTACAGCAGGTCTTGACCCAATAGGAAGAGATGAGATTTTTTCTGAAATTATGGACTTATACAACAACGATCCAGATCTATCCATTGTCCTCGTTAGCCATTCTATGGAAGATGTGGCAGAATATGTGGACAGGGTAATAGTTATGAACGAGGGAGAGCTTTATTCTGATAAGTCGACCTATGAGACCTTTACCAAAGTTGACCTTGATAAGATAGGGCTTGACATTCCGCAAATCACAAAGTTTATGAGAGCCTACAAGAAGAAAAATCCCCAAGTAAGGGATGATATCTACACAGTATCTGCTGCGGTAGCAGAGCTAAAGAGAGTTTTAGGAGGAAATGATGGGAAACATTAGTATAGGTCAATACCTCCCCTTTGATACCTTTATCCATAGGCTAGATCCTAGGGTAAAGATTGTTGGAGTGTTTTTATATATTATTACCATATTTTTTGTGGATTCTTTCTTAGGCTACCTACCTTTCGGCATTCTGCTTTTGGCAATGCTATTTGTGGCGAAGATTCCTCTAAAGTCAGTCTTTAAGTCCCTAAAACCCCTTATATTTATAATTATTATTACAGGACTTATCAACCTAATAACCACCCAAGGAAGTGTAGTTTTTACTATTGGACCTGTTAGTGTTACTAAGGAAGGAATTTATAGGACAGGATTTACAATCCTAAGATTGATTTTAATAATCCTATCAACATCAGTCCTAACCTTTACTACTAGTCCTATGGAGCTTACCTATGGGCTTGAGAAATTATTCTCGCCTCTAAAGAGATTTGGTTTCCCAGCAGGGGAACTTGCTATGATGATATCCATATCTCTTCGCTTTATCCCAACACTTTTTGATGAAGCTCAAAAGATAAGGATGGCACAGATGGCAAGAGGAGCAGATTTTGAATCGGGAAATATTATAAACCGTGCCATAAGCATGATTCCTCTCCTAGTCCCTCTTTTCATCAACTCTTTTAAGAGAAGCGATGACCTTGCAACTGCCATGGAAGCTAGGATGTATAGGATAGGATTTGAAAGGACTAAACTAAATGAGATTAGTATGGGAAAGATCGACTGGCTTACCATTTGTCTATTTAGTATCTTTTGCCTTTGTGTAATAGTTTACCACTTCCTATGATTAGAAATATTTTGTTAGAGACCTCATATGATGGGGCTCTTTTTTCAGGCTTTCAATATCAGAAGGACCAGAGAAGTGTAGAAGAAGAAATCACCAAGGCCATTCACAAGGTAACTGGTGAGGACAATAGGATAGTTTCATGCGGGAGAACGGATAGCGGAGTTCATGCCAAAAGCCACTTTGTCAATTTTCTTACTGCAAGTGATGTAGATCCCAAAGCCTTTAAGTTTCATATCCAACCACATTTGCCAGATGATATTTTGGCAATATCTTCAAGGGAAGTTGACCTTAATTTTCATGCTAGATTTTGTGCAAAATCCAAGCTCTACAAGTATGTAATATGTAGAAAAAAGCAAATGCATCCAATCTATAGAAATTATAAGCAACAGGTAACTTATAAGCTTGACTTGGATAAGCTTAAAAAGGGTCTTGATATTCTTGTAGGAGTCCATGATTTCAGGTTGTTTATGATGGAAGATAAGGATTTAGCTATAAATACTGTAAGAAGGTTGGATGAGGCCTATTTTCTTGAAAACGGGGATGACTTGGAGATATTTTTTAGGGGTGAATCCTTCCTCCACAACCAAGTAAGAATTATGGTAGGATCTCTCATAGAACTAGCTAGAGGAAAGATTAGTATTGATGATTACAAGAGGTACTTTGATAAGTCCAACAAGCAAAGGGCAAATCCTGCCCTAGGAGCTCAAGGACTTTACCTATGGAGGGTGGAATTTTGACAGAAAGAATCCAAAAAGAAATCAAGGCTCTATTTATAATAATTTTCGCCTTTGCCTTGGGGGTCTTTGTTAAGGAAAGAATGATTATTTTCTATTTAGGACTTATTTTTATCCTCCTAGTACTGACCTTCTATTATGTAAAAACTACAGGACTTGGCTTTTGTGAAAATATCCTTGCCTTCATTTTTATCTTTTACAATGTAATATCAATTGGCTTTATGATACAATATATAAGAGGAGAAGAGTTTAGCAAAACAACCACCTACTTTCTCAAACCTATAATTGAAAATGGAGGAAGGGTCTATTTTGTTTTGGCTATCCTGATATTTACGACAGCAATGATACTTGGCTATAATTTTATCGGAGTAAATAATGGAAAAGAAGAATAATGATAAAAAATTTAAGAAAAAATTTAATAGAAAAACCTTGGAAAGATTCTTAAAAAAGAGAAACCTAATCTTTACGGCTGTAGTCCTTCTAGTAGCTCTTGCAGTTTATTTTGCAAGGGGTGGGGCAGGACCTATGTCAGGAAATCTTGCAACAACTAGCCAGATTGACGATAATTCCTACAACCAATCCAAGATTATGAGGGTTGATTTGAATAAGATAAAGACTATTGATTTTGACTTAGAAACTTGTGATGTAAGAATCCAAAAGTCAACCACCAACCCATATATAGAATACACAGTCCTCTATAAGGATGATAACCATGTTTATGATATGGATGTAAGCTTTAGTGAGGGAGTCCTCAAGCTTAAAAGCAAAATCAAGGGTAAGGACTTGTATATGAAAGACAAGATGCCTATAGTTAGGATTTTCTTGCCAAAAGATGCTGGTCTTGATGAGATTAAGGGAAAAATAACTGCGGGTGATGTTAAAATAACAGACCTTGAGGCTAAAAATTTTAACCTAGCAGTAAGAAGTGGAAATATAAGCTTAGACAATGCCCTTTTTAAGGGAGTTATTAGCAATGAAATTGGTTCTATAAGCTTGACCAAGTGCGATATAAGTGAGACAAAACTTGCCACAACCACTGGAAACATCAATGTTACAGACTCAAAACTTGGCAACAAACTCGACTTTTCAACCCAAAATGGAGATATAATCGTAAAGGCAGATAAGAAAGTTGATGAGTATAAGGTTAGTGCCAAAATGAGCCTTGGAACTTTCATTCTGGGCAATGTTTCTTATAGAAATATAAAAGATGGCTACCAAAGCGAGAATAATGGCAAGTATGAAATATCCCTAAGAACAAAGATAGGAGATATAATCTTCAACAGGGGAGAGGGAGCAGTGCTTGATCCACAGGAATACATCACCAACAAAAGTCAAAAGACCAGGGATGATGAGGATAAAGCCAACGATGAAGATATAAGAGATGCTTCGGATAAGGATAAGCGTGGAGATGATGAAGACCATCACCACCATGACGATGAAGAGGAAAATTCATCTCAATCAGGCGATCAAGATGCCACAAGTCAAGATTACGATACCGATAAGCAAAGTGAAGATACAAAAGATTACGAAGAAAATAATTAGGCTTAGGCTTAATTATTTTTTTTGGGATAAGGACAGAGATGAATGAAGAAATTTTACTAGGAAAATTAAAAAAATATTTTGGCTATGATTCTTTCAAAAAGGGGCAAGAAGACCTAGTGGAAAAAATATTGGAAGGTAGTGATGTGTTGGGAGTTCTTCCAACAGGTGGAGGAAAGTCTATTTGCTACCAACTACCTGCCCTAATCAAAGATGGGCTAAGCCTTGTGGTATCACCCTTGATTTCCCTTATGAAAGATCAGGTTGATTCTCTAAGGGAAAATGGAATTGCCGCAGCCTTTATCAACTCGAGTTTAGACTTTGACGCTTACAAAAATATCCTTGCTGATATAAAAAAGGGAGAGATAAAAATCCTATACATATCTCCTGAGAGATTAGAAAATGAATTCTTTAGGGAGTTTATTAGAAGTGTTGACATATCCTTTGTGGCAGTTGACGAGGCCCATTGCATTTCCCAATGGGGTCATGATTTTCGCCCTTCTTACAAATTAATACCAGAACTTTATGATATTGTGGGAGATGTTCAAATAACAGCCTTTACGGCGACAGCTACAGAAAAGGTGAGGGAAGATATCATAAATAACCTATCTCTAACCAATCCCTTTGTGAAAGTTACTGGTTTTGATAGGGAAAACCTCTACTTCAAGGTAGCAAAGCCCAAGGATAAGTTGAAATTCATCAAGGACTACCTAAATAAGCACGAAAAAGATTCGGGAATAATTTATGCGTCAACGAGAAAAAGAGTAGATGAGCTCTACAAGAATTTAAAGAAACTTGGCTACAGGGTATCGTGCTACCATGCTGGTCTAAGTGAAAAAGATAGGAAGAAGGCCCAAGAAGATTTTATTTACGATAGGACCAAGATAATTGTTGCGACCAACGCCTTCGGTATGGGGATAGATAAGTCGGATGTAAGATATGTTATCCATTTCAATATGCCCAAGGACATGGAATCCTACTACCAAGAAGCAGGTAGGGCTGGTAGGGATGGAGAAGCTTCTGAATGTATCCTCCTATATTCGGGACAAGATATTATCATAAACAAGCATCTGATAAATCTTGGAAATAATTTTTCTCATAAAATCTACCAACTAGAAAAACTTCAAACCATAATAAATTACGTCAATACAAGTAAGTGCTTCAGACACTACATCCTCAATTATTTTGGTGAAGAAGGCAAAGAAGAATGTGGGAATTGCTCAAATTGCCTAGCAGAAATAAAAAAAGTTGATGCGACTATTGACGCTCAGAAAATCCTATCTTGTATCTATAGGCTAAATCAGAAGTATGGGGTAGCAACTATTGTAGATTGTCTAAAAGGCTCAAGGAATAAAAACTCTAGGGAAAAAAACTTAGAAAAGGTATCGACCTTTGGTCTTATGAAAGAAAAAGATACATCCTATATCAAAGATTTAGTTGGAGTTTTGGCAGCAGATGGATATATTAAGGTAACAGGGGCGACTTATCCAGTCCTAAAACTTACAGAAAAGTCCAAGCAGGTTCTCCTAGATGGGGAAAAAATTCTAATCAATAAGATAGAAAAAGAAGAAACTAAAATAACCAAGCAAGAATCAGACTTTGACCAAGGACTTTTTAACTACCTAAAGGCGGTAAGACTTAAAATGGCAAGAAAGAGAAATATCCCACCCTTTATTATTTTTTCAGACTCAAGCCTTAAAGAAATGGCAAAGAAAAAACCAAAAACGGAAGAAGAAATGCTTGACATCAAGGGGGTAGGAGATAAGAAACTCATCCAATATGGGGATATGTTCTTGCTAAAAATCAAAGACTATGAAAATAGTAAATAAAAAAGGAGCTATTGCACAACGATTTATTCATTATGCAACAGTTCCCTTTTTTTTATAGTAAATTTATTCCCTTATTAGCTAGGGTTTTTCTTTGCTCATCTGGCCAGTAGGATACTTGAACTTCTCCTATGTGGGCCTTTTGAAGGAAGAACATACAAAGTCTTGATTGACCGATTCCACCACCTATTGTTTGAGGAAGTTTGCCATCTATCAACATCTTGTGGTAGTCGAGATTTAATCTATCAAGATTATCGGTTTGCTTTAGTTGTTCATTTAAGCTTTGTGGATTTACCCTTATTCCCATAGATGATAATTCAAGGACATCATCAAGGACAGGGTTATAGACTAGGATATCTCCATTAAGCTCCCAATCATCATAATCTGGTGCTCTTAGGTCGTGTTTTTTACCATTTGACAAGACCTTACCAATTTGCATGAGAAATACTGAGCCATATTCCTTAACGGCAGCTCTTTCTCTTTGTTTACTATCCATGTCTGGATATTTTTGGAGAAGGTCTTCACTAGTCATAAAGGTGATTTGATCTTTTAATAGCTTGTTTCTTGTAGGAATAAGCCCTGAGAGGTATTCATCAAGGGATTTCATAGTTCTGTAGATTGTTTCAACAACTGTCTTTAGATATGTTTGATTTCTTTCACAATCCTCCATTATAAGTTCCCAATCCCATTGGTCTACATAAAATGAGTGGGTATTATCAGGAACCTCACAACGTCTGATGGCGTTCATATCTGTATAGAGACCCTCGTGCATTTTAAACTTGTATTCTTCAAGGGCATATCTTTTCCATTTAGCAAGGGAATGAACAATCTCCATCTGAGCATTATTTGCCTCAGGAAGGTCAAAAGTTACAGGTTTTTCAACACCATTTAGGTTATCATTTAGACCTGACGCTCCTGATAAAAAAAGTGGGGCAGAAACCCTCTTTAGGTTGAGGTTGTTGGCAAGGTTGATTTGAAAATAATCCTTGATTTCCTTAATCAACAACTGGGTCTTGTATAAATCGACATTGCTTTTATAATTTTCTGGTATAACTAACTTACTCATAATACCTCCTTTTCAATAGTAATTAATATACTGGATTTTTGGAAGTTTTAAATAGGAAGATGGGGTTTAGATTAAAAAAAATTCTTGTAATTTTATAAAAATATATTTTTTGCAAAAATAATTAGCAGAAGATTTCAAGCTTTACTTATGATAAAACGATTGCACAAACACCTTGATTTAAAGCTTTAGCTTGATTTTAACCAAGCTGAGTGTATAACAATGGCAAGTGATATTTTATTTCACTAGGCTCACTTTGAGCTTGTCGGCCAAGGAATAGTCAACCTATTCTAGCTTATATATAAAGAAAAGAGGTGTTATGAAAAAAGAATTTTCAAATTTATTTAAGTTTGACGCAGATGTTCCATTCTCTGAGGCCTTCCCACTAGCCTTGCAACACGTTATCGCCATGATTGCAGCTTGTATTGCCCCACCATTGATTTTTGCTCAAACAGCAGGACTATCACCAGAAGATAGTATAATTCTTGTCCAAATGTCCCTAGTAGGTTCAGCCCTAACAACTTTATTAATGCTTTATCCAATTGGAAAATTCGGAGCAAAACTTCCTATGATTTATGGAGTAAGTTTTGCCTATCTACCAACCATGCTCGCCCTCGCCAGTCAATTTCAAAATGTAGGAGGAGCAGGTATAGTCGCTATTATTCTCGGAGCTCAATTAATCGGAGCTATCGCATCTTTGATATTCGCTTTTACCCTAAAATACATACTTCCATATTTTCCACCTCTAGTAAGTGGTACAGTTGTGCTTTGTATAGGAATCTCACTTTATCCAGTAGCCCTAACTAACATGGGAGGAGCAGGAGATGTTACAGCACCTGGTTGGGGAGCGTGGCAATATTGGTTAGTAGCTGTAATAACCCTAATAGCAAACTTCTCTTTCACCCACTTTGGTAAGGGAATAGTTAGCTTATCTTCCTTGCTCTTTGCTATGATTGTAGGCTATGTTGTAGCTTACTTTTTTGGAATGATAGATTTGACTCAAGTAGGAGAAGCAAGCTGGTTTTCATTCGTAAGACCTATGCATTTTGGAATAAAATTTGAACCATCAGCAATATTTTCCTTTGTAATAATATTTATAGTAACCTCTATCGAGGGAATTGGAGATATATCCTCAACAACTATAGGTGGATATGATAGAGAGCCAAGTGCCAAGGAGCTCCAAGGAGGACTATCAGCTTTTTCTATTACCAATATATTAGGAGCCTTTATTGCAACCCTACCAACAGCAACATTTTCCCAAAACGTTGGAATCATCTCAATAAACAAGGTAATCAACAAAAAGATATTCTCAACAGCAGCTATCATGATATTTATATCAGGACTTATACCAAAACTATCAAGCCTCCTTACAACAATCCCACCAGCAGTAATAGGAGGAGCAACCCTATCAGTCTTTGCCATCATTACCATGAATGGTATCAAGATGATAACAAGCCAACCTCTAAGTATGCGTAACACTTCCATAGTAGGAACAAGTGTTGCCCTAGGCTTTGGTTTTACAACAGTAGTTTCGGTAGCAGAAGCCGCTGGAGTAATATTTATGCCAGAGAGCCTAAAGATTGCAATTGGTTCATCACCAGTTGTTCTTGCAGCCATATCAGCAGTATTGATGAACATCCTGATTCCTGAAAAGGAAGAAGATAAGGCGACAGAACCATCAGTATTTGAAGAAGAAATATTTGAAAAGTAAATTATATTATATTTTTAGCTTTTGAGCAGACATTAATTTGTCTGCCTTTTTTTTGAAATAAAAGATAAGGATAGGATAGACTTGGCAAAAGATTTTATAGAGAAAAACAAATCTTTTGATATCCTTTTATTCGATATTGATAAGAATATTTTGTATAGGTCGAAAGAGTCTTTGAAACCTTCTGATATAGAGGTAGAAAAGAATGAAAAGATAAGAAGAATTGACTATTACATAGGAGATTCGCTAAATACTGCTTATTATATTGGTGGAGATTTTACTCTGCCTATTAAATCTAAAAATACAATCGCTGATATCTTTTCAATAAAACTAATATCAATCTACCTCTTAGTTTATATTTTTTTTGTAGGTATTGGCAAATTTATGATCAACAACCTCGTTGATCAATTTGTAAAGGGTCTTAATCGTTTCAATGAATCTTACAACTACAAAATTATAGAGCCCCAATACGAAGAAGTTAAACCCTACTTTAAGGACTTGGCTATTAAAAATAAAAATCTTAGAAGTGATGTGGAAAGATACCAAGAAAGACGGCAAGATCTTTTAGCAATAACAGAAAACATGGAAGAAGGTCTAATAATTTGCGGAGCAGACGGAAATATTGAGATAATGAACATATCATCCAAGGACTTATTAGCAACAGATGAAAGGTCAAACCTTGAAAATCTGATTGACGATGAAAGTTATAAGCTAAGCATAAGGGAGATAAAAATAAACCAAAGACCTAAAACCTTGGAATACAGGCTAAAAGAATCATACCTAAAAATTATAATAGACCCAATTAGGAACAACCACTACAAAGGATATGTTGTAATTATAATAGATAACTCAGAAAGCAAAAAAGCAGAAATCCTCAGAAGAGAATTTTCTTCTAATGTAAGCCACGAACTAAAAAGCCCCCTAACTAGCATAAATGGATACGCTGAGTTAATTGCAACTAGCATGGCAAAAGATGAGGACATCAAAGATATTGCTCAGATAATATATAAGGAGGGCAATAGACTCCTAGAAATAATCGACGATATTATAAAACTATCTAGCCTAGATGAGGTAAACAAGGAAATAAAAAAGGAAGAAATTGACATAAAAGATGTGGCAAATAACGCAATCTTAAAGTTTAACAATAAAACTATTTCCAAAAATATTACCATAGTAAATAATATAGCATCATACAATATTAAAACATCACCAAGCCTTTTTTATGATTTATTTACAAATATTTATGAAAATGCAATAAAATATACAAATCCTAAGGGAAAATTGAGCTATCATCTATAATTATGGATAAGAAATTATATATTTTGATAAAAGATAACGGAATAGGCATAAGTCAAAAAGATCAGGCTAGGATCTTCGAGAGGTTCTTTATAGCAGATAAGGCAAGAAGAAGAGAAGAAAAATCTACTGGCCTTGGCCTATCAATAGCCAAACATATAGCAGATCACCTAGGTCTAAATCTTTTGGTATCATCAGAATTGGGCAAGGGTTCTACTTTTAAAATTGTAATAGACATATAACCTATTTAGTCTAATTATATTTTAAATCAATAAATCTTATGTTTTATTTATACAAAAAAATTG
>NZ_CAMXYR010000039.1 GCF_947253225.1 uncultured Anaerococcus sp.
AGATGAGCGCAATAGTCTCGTGGGCTCGGAGATGTGTATAAGAGACAGATCATAAGCTTTTTGGGTATCATTAATATGGGAGAAGAATATGGATATCATAAGCACAAGAATTAATACAGATTTAGAATCTATAAAAAATTTTAATAAGGAAGTTATAGACCTATCCAAAAAAAGATATGCTGATGAGGATCTAATCTTCAAATTGAGGCTTATCTTGGATGAGCTTATAATAAATTCTTACAAGCACGGCAACAAGAAAGTTTTTGACAGGAAAATTGATTGCCTAGTTCTTCTTGACAATTCCTATCTCTTTGTCAAAATCAAAGATGAGGGCTGTGGGATAGCTTGTGATAAGCAAAGAAACGCTTATGGTGAAAGTGGTAGGGGGATTATGCTTGTTGATGCTCTCAGTGATAAGTTAATTGTTTATGAAAATTCTATTGCTGCCCTAGTTTTTAACAAATAATTTGCAAATTTCCCTAAATTATCTTAGATAGCTTGCAAATTAGTTTATAAATTTAACAAAAAAATTGCGAATAATTCTAGTAAACATCCGAAATAGGATGTTTTTTTATCTTTTAATATTGATAAGATATTAACATGAGATATAATATATTGGTAGATTTGTTAGAATGAAAGAAGGTTTTATGAAAAGAAACGATGTAAGAAATGTAGCTATTATCGCCCACGTAGACCATGGAAAGACTACTCTTGTAGATGGTCTCTTAAAAACTGCTGGTCTGTTTAGAGATAACCAAGAAGTTAAAGAGAGGGTAATGGATTCAAATTCTATTGAAAAAGAAAGAGGAATTACCATTCTTTCCAAGAATACTGCGATTTATTATAAAGATACAAAGATTAATATTATCGACACTCCTGGCCATGCCGATTTTGGTGGAGAGGTTGAGAGAGTTTTAAATATGGCAGAGTCAGTTGTTCTTGTCGTAGACAGCCACGAAGGTCCAATGCCTCAAACTAAGTTTGTACTTAAAAAGGCTATCGAACTAGGACTTCCTGCCATTGTCTGCATCAACAAGGTTGACAGACCTGACCAAAGGATCGATGAAGTTGAGGATGAAATTTTAGACCTTTTCATCACTCTTGATGCTGATGAGTCCTACCTAGAAAGTCCAATAGTCTATGCTTCTGCTAAACTTGGTTGGGCATCAAGCGAAAAAGGTGTGGAAAAATCAGATATGACAGACCTTTTGGACACTATTATAGACTATACTCCTGCCTTTGAAGCAGACGAAAATGCTCCTTTCAAGGTCTTAGTTTCTACAACCGACTATAATGAATACCTTGGTAGAATTGCCATAGGAAAGGTTGAGTCTGGAGTTATCAAGAAAAACGCCAATGCCGTTATCACCAACTACAACGATCCAAGTAGAAAAATTAAGTCAAAGATTGTTACTATCTATGAGTTTGATGGCCTAGAAAGAAAAGAAGTAGAAGAATCTAAGTTTGGTTCAATTGTTGCCCTATCAGGTATGGAAGATATTAACATAGGGGATACTGTAGGTACAGAAGAAGATAGTGAACCAATTGAGTTTACAAAAATTTCAGAGCCAACCCTATCAATGACTTTCTCTGTAAATGATTCACCTTTTGCAGGTCGTGATGGAAAATATGTAACAAGTAGACACCTTAGAGATAGGCTTATGAAGGAAAAGGAAACTGACGTTTCTTTGAGGGTTGAAACAACCGATTCAACAGAAGCCTTCAAGGTTTCAGGCCGTGGCGAGCTCCATCTTTCAGTTCTAATAGAAAATCTTAGACGTGAAGGCTATGAATTTCAAGTTTCAAAGCCTGAGGTAATGTATAAGACAAATGAGTTAGGTAAGAAAATAGAACCAATTGAGATTGCAACTATCGATGTTGATCAAGCTTATTCTGGTTCAGTTATTGAAAAACTTGGTAGGAGAAAGGGTGAGATGATTGATATGAAACCATCAAGCTCAGGTTATAACAGACTTGTATTTAGGATTCCTGCTAGGGGTCTTATCGGTTATAGGACAGAGTTTATGACAGATACCAAGGGAACTGGCATCCTAAATTCTGAATTTGAAGGCTATGACCTATACAAGGGAGATATGGACCATAGGAGTGTAGGTTCTCTTATAGCTTCTGAAACAGGAATTGCAACAGCTTATGGGCTAAACTCTGCTCAAACTAGAGGTCTTTTGTTCATAGAACCAAGTGATGAAGTCTATGAAGGACTTGTAGTAGGAATGAACGCTAAGGGTCTTGATATAGATGTAAATGTATGCAAGAAGAAAAAACTAACCAACACTCGTGCAAGTGGAAGTGATGATGCTATTATGCTTACTCCTGCAAAGAAAATGTCTGTTGAAGAGATGATGGAATTTGTAGAAGAGGACGAACTAATAGAAATTACACCAAATAACCTAAGGATCAGGAAAAGAATCCTAGATTCTAATTTAAGGTATAAGTCAAAGAAAAATAATTAGAGGTTTGTATGATCAAAAACGCCGAGAGAAACTTAAGTTTCACCCTAGCTCTAACAAGCATTTTGGTCTTTATCCTGACTCTAGTTGGGGTATTTTTCAACAATGTGTTTGTAGCTTTGATATGGAATGTTGTTTTTTTAATTTGCTGGCTGTTGATGGTGGTATTTGGCTTTGTTGTAGTATTTGACAAGCATCCCTACAAGTTTTCAATCCTTGTAGCAATTCTTACAAGCCTTGCCTTCATAGCCCTTTCAGCCCACGCTATCGTGATACTAGCAAGATTTATTCCCCAACTACCAGATAGGATTGTCTTGCCAAATGCATACCTAGTTAAGTACAATCAAGTTATCTTCTATACAACCTTGATAGTGGTTTATTTTATCCACTTCATAAATTATGCCAAGCTAAGTCCAACTAGGATAGGAAGAAAGCTTATAAAGAAAGCCAAGGAAGATACTAAGAAAGTTAAGGATTTTGTGAAGGAAGAAGTAAGTGAAGAAGACCTAGCCATCCTAAATTCCCACCTAGAGGATGCTAGCGACTCACTTTTTGAAAACGAAGCTTCAAAAGATGAACAAATAGAAAATAAGGATGGATTGGAGGAATAAATGACCAAGCAAAATATATCACTATCAGTTATAAAAAGGCTACCTAAGTATTATAGGTACTTAGAAAGTATCAATGAAAAGGGAATAATTAGAGTTTCATCTAAGGAACTATCAGAAATAACTGGTCTTACTGCAAGCCAAATCAGACAAGATTTAAACCACTTCGGCTGTTTCGGTCAACAAGGCTATGGCTACAATGTTTCCGAGCTTATTGAAGAACTTTCAAAAATTATAGGAGTTGATAAGACCTACTCCATGATTCTTATTGGTTATGGAAACATAGGCCATGCCCTCTACAAGTACAAGTCTTTTAGAGACTTAGGCTATGAATTTAAGGCTGTTTTTGATAAAGAGGCAAAAAATCTCGAAACTTGTGATGTAGAAGTGAAAGAGATAGAAGAATTGGAGGCCTACCTAAAGGAAAATCCAATAGATATAGGAATCATTGCCACACCTAAAAATGTTTCCCAAGAGATATGCGATAAGCTCTGTGAGGGAGGAGTAAGGGGCATATGGAACTTCTCTCCAGTAGATCTAAAGGTAAAAAATGGAGTAGTAATCGAATCTGTCCACCTAGATGAGTCCTTGTTCACCCTAACTTACTTCATGAACTCACCTGAGGACTTTATATTTTAGATGAACCTTTTAACAGCATCAAACCTCACCAAGTCCTATCCCCTAAGGGATATTTTTGAAAATGTTAGTTTTAAGATAGAAAAAGGCGACAAGGCTGGCCTTATAGGAGCAAATGGAGCTGGAAAGACAACTCTGTTTAATATTCTTACAGGAGAGCTTGCTGCCGATAGTGGAGAAATCTATATAGCAGGTGATGTCAGGGTAGGCTATCTCAAACAGCTCCTAAGCCTTGATTCAGACATGACCATCTACGAATTTGTCCTAGGAGTTTTTGATGATATGATTAAACTCGAAAGGGAAATGAGAGATTTAGAACACCTTATGGCAGAGGAAGAAGACCCTGACAAGCTAGATACCATAATGAAAACTTATGCTGAAAAGTCGGATGAGTTTACCACAAAAAATGGTTATGCGATAAAAAGTGAGATTGAGGGTACTCTCACAGCTATGGGCTTTGATAAGAAAGATTTTGACAAAAACATAGCCGACCTATCTGGAGGTCAGAAGGCGAGAGTCGAGCTTTGCCACCTGCTTTTGGAAAAGCCCGACCTAATCTTACTAGATGAGCCAACCAACCACCTAGATATTGGAGCTATAAGCTTTCTTGAAACCTTCATCAAAAATTATAAGGGGTCTGTTATAGTAATCTCCCACGACAGGTATTTTTTGGATAATACCGTAAACAAGGTCTTTATGATGGAAAATGGCAAGCTTACGAGCTATCTTGGCAACTACACAAGCTTTATGGCTCAAAGAAAAAAAGACTTAGAAGTTAGAATCCACCAATACAAGTCCCAACAAAAAGAGATTGAAAGACAAGAAGAAATAATAGAAAGACTCAAAAACTTGGGAGGAAGTAAGAGAAAAAGGGGGATTTCTCAGTCAAGGTCTAGGCAAAAACTCCTAGATAAGATGGTCAAAATCGATAAGCCCATCGAGCTTAGAGATACCATGAATCTCAAATTTACACCGAGAATTCAATCTGGAGTTGACGTACTCAAAGTAAGGGATTTGGAAAAGTCTTTTGGTCTTGAAGAAATTTTCAAAAATATTTCCCTAGACCTCTATAGGCAAGAAAGATGTGCAATAATTGGAGAAAATGGAGTTGGCAAAACCACTCTCTTTAGGATAATCATGGGCGAAGAAAGTAGAGATTCCGGACAAGTTAGGATAGGCTCGTCAGTAAATATTGGCTACTTCGACCAAGAGCAAAAGTCCCTAGATCCTGCCAATACTATCTTTGAGGAAGTTTCCAAGGCCTACCCCATGCTTACAAATTTCGAGATAAGATCCTACCTTGCCAAGTTCATGTTCTATGAAGATGATGTTAATAGGCTGGTTGGTGAGCTATCGGGAGGAGAAAGGTCGAGAATCTCCCTCCTAAAGCTTATGATATCAGATACCAACTTTATCTTGATGGATGAGCCAACCAACCACCTTGACATTGATTCTAAAGAAATCTTAGAAGATGCCATCCTTGACTATGAGGGGACAGTCCTAATCATTAGCCACGATAGGTACTTCCTAAACAAGGTTGCAACAAAGATTTTGGATATGAAAAAAGATGGGATGGATGAATACTTAGGAAATTATTCCTACTATGAGGATAAGCTTAGGCAAAAATCCTTGGAAGAAGTAAATGAGCCTACAGTTACCAAGACTCAGATTAAAAAGCAAAGGCAAAAAGAAAGTCTTAAAAGAAATGAAGTCAAAAAAATTAAGGCTGAAATCAGAGACTTGGAAAAGGAAATGGAAGCTATAGAAGCAAGGATTTTAGAGCTAACTGATTTAAGTCTTGAGGAAGGTTTTTATGATAATCAAGACGTAGTTCAAAAAACTTTCAGCGAAATAAAGAATCTTGAAGAAAGAAAAGATGAAATCGACCATAAGTGGTTGGAACTTTCTATGGAAATTGAATAAAGAGATTGAAGCACCTAAGATAGGGTAAGTATATACTAAGGAGGGTTTATGGGAACATTTAAAAGAATAATATTTTCCATAATGACACTAATACTAATCCTACTGGGTGCTGTTTTTGTATCAGCGGGACTTATAAGAAGTAACCTGCTAGCTTATTTCATCTACTATTTAGAAGATTCAAAACTTAGGCTTGGTCTTATGCTTGTAGGTATTGTCTTATTGGTATTTGCAACTTTTATTTTGATAGATCTTATCCTAAGTTCGGATGTGGATTTTGAATATCTAAGAAACCAAGAGGACGGCTCAATTTTGGTAAAGAGGAGTTCTCTTGAAAATACCCTAGCCCAGGCAGTAAGAAGAGCTGGTCTAAAGCCCCTAAGCCAAGATGTGAGAATACTCAAAGGTGGGGAGAAAATCAAGGCTAGTGCCAAGGTTCAAATAGAAAATAACAAAGACTTGAACCTTCTTACAGACAAGGTCAAAACTGAGGCAAGAAAAGCCCTTGGAGAGCTTACAGGCATTAGTGATATTGACCTAAGTCTGTACTTCCAAAAAATGGAAAAAAGCTTGGATGAAAAGAAGGGGTAGGAGATGGATAAAATTAATAAAGAAAACTCAACAGGACTAACTATCTATGATTTGGAGAAAATAAAGATGGATAGGAAGGAGCTGGTCAGGCAAAAAAGACTTGCTTTTTACAAGATGAATAAGGGTAAGTTAATAGGAAGTGGTCTTGGTTTGTGTACCTTGATTTGCCTTTTTAACTTTGGTTTTTTTAGGACCATTGGCATTTGGCTACTTATGAGTATATCTTATACTATTGGAGCCTACTTTGATAGGGATGTAAGGTATATAAACTTTGTAAGAAGGTTGTTTAGATAATAGGAGGAAATTATGACAGAAAATAAGCAAAAACTTGATGAAGTAAAGACAGATAGAGAATTAGAATTTGAGGAAAGCAAGCTCATAATTGAGGATAAGGTTGTTGCAAAAATAGCGAGAATTGCCATCAAAAGTGTCGATGGTATCCTTGATATGAAGGGAAATATAGCAGATTCAATTGGATCTTTTTTCTCAAATTCTTCCGAGCAATCAACAGCTGGAGTTAATGTAGAAGTTGGCGAAAAAGAGGCCAAGGTCAACCTCGATGTAATAATTGAGTATGGAAAAAACGCAACCAGAATCTTTTCAGATATCCAAAAGGCTGTAAGAGGTAATGTTAAAGAGATGACAGGACTTGATGTAGTAACAATCAACGTAGACATAGTTGATGTTATGACAAGAGAAGAATACGAAGAAAAAAAGAAAAAAGAAGCAAGCAAGGTAGAAAGTAGATACTAAAAAACCAAATGGACTTACTTAGGAGGCTTATAAGCTGTAGCTAGAGTCTGTACCTAAAATCTTAGGTTTTACTTGGAGGATAGATGAAAGATAAAGAGAAATTTCTTGATGAAAAAAGTAAAAATATGTTGAAGGTAACCCTTATCTCCATCCTAGTTTTCTTTGCCTTTTGGTATAAGGACAGGCTTGGTGAGGGACTTGTAAATGCATATGCGGTTCTTAGACCCATACTCTACGGTTTGGTGATAGCCTTCATCATAAACCTTCCAATGAACTTTTTTGAAGAGAAGGTTTTTGCGAGATTTATCGACAAGGACAAGCACAAAAACCTAGTTCAAATCCTAGCCCTTATTCTTTCTTGGATAATATTTTTTGGGCTTGTAACCATAATAATCACAGTTTTTGTGCCAGAGCTTGTAAATGCTATAAGTTCTTTGGTGGAAAATATCCCAGTTTTTATGGATAAGCTTATCGAATACCTAAATAGCCAAAGGCTATTTAAGGAGCTAAGGACAGAGATAATTAACAAACTTAATACACTAGATATGGAAAATATTACTAGAGAACTTACTAGAATGCTAGATGGAAAAAACTGGGGACTTTTGACCAAGACTTCAAGCCTCCTAAATTCCTTCTCATCTTGGCTAATATCCATGATTATGGGATTTTTCTTCTCCATCTATGTGTCCATGAATAAGAAGGACCTCCAAGCTGGGTCAAATAAACTTCTTCTAGCAAATTTTGAGGAAAAGACTGTTAATCAAGTAAACTATGTGGCAAAACTAACCTATGATTCATTCTCTAGGTTTTTTGAAACAAAGCTACTTTCTTGCCTATCCTTAGGGCTTATTTGCCTTATAGGTATGAAGATTTTGGGTCTACCAATGGCTGGAATGATTTCTATACTTGTAGGAGCCTTTGACATAATCCCTTACTTTGGACCGATTATTGCTACTGGTGTGGGTATGATTTTGATTTTTATCCAGTCGCCAACCCAAGCTATGGTATTTTTGGTCTTTGTCCTAAGTATCCAACAATTACAGGAAAAAATTATCTATCCCCTCGTGATTGGCAAACACCAGGGCTTGCCAGCTATTTGGATTTTTATCTCAGCCTTTATTGGAGCAGGACTTTTTGGAATTGTGGGAATGATTACTTCCATGCCTATAGCAACCGTAATTTATAACCTCATCCAAGATAGCACTAAAAGAAAACTTAGGCAAAAAAATATAGACTTAAACAAAATACAAGAACTTAACGAAAAATCTTACGAAACCATGCGAGAAGATAAGATGAACTTTAAGTTTTGAAAAAAATCCCAAGCTAGGAGCTTCCTTTTGGATAGCACCTAGGTGGGATTTTTTTCTATCTTTCTTTAATTTTATAGTTGATGCCATTTACAAGTTCGACTTCATAGGGACTATTTTCCAAAAATCCTCTAATAAACTCATACCTAAGGGCATGGTAGGTGGAAGCTTCTCCTTTGAGCTCATCTTCTCTCACTTTACCTAGCTCAAAAGATTCGTGGTGGTCGTGGCTGTGGTTTCCCTCGCAGGTATTGGCCAAGGAATCTTCGGGATTTATCCTAGCTTTTTGGTACTTGGCATGGAGGTTGTCGTTGGTAACCAACAAGAGATTTCCCTCCTCATCAAGGCCAGCACTTAGGCCTCTATCGCAAGGCATACCGTCAAGAAGCCTTAGGTTTAATCTATCGAAAACTTCCTCAAGGCTAGTAAGCCTTTCCGCATCTCCCTCAATCTTTCCTAATTCATACATTTTTTCCTTAGGATTTATAGCAAGAGCCATGGCTTGAGCAAGTCTATTTTCTACCACATCAATCCTACTTGATAGCCAACCGTGAATGTTATCTTGGTCTATTAGGTCAGCCAAATCGTGAGTTTCAACTGGCTTATAAATTTTATCTATTTCGTTGGTCTTACCATCCATCAGAAAATCTGTAATCTTATCTTGGAATTTGATTTTTTCATACATCATGTAATGGATTGGACCCAAATTTTTACTCATATTTATCACCTCTCCTATACAATACTTTAAAATTTATGTTATACTAGGAAGGAAAAGAAATTTAAGGAGGTTTCATGTTAAAAAAACTCACAACCAAAAAATTAGTTTATGTTGCACTTTTCACAGCCCTTGTTTACATATTTTCTAGGTTTTTCCAAATACCAGTAGCCACTCCTTTTGGACAAACTAGATTCCACTTAGGCAATGTATTTTGTTTGTTGGCGGGTCTATTAATGGGACCAGGACTTGGTGGTCTTGCGGCAGGACTTGGTTCAGCCCTCTTTGACCTTTTTGACCCAGTATATTTCACATCAGCACCAATAACTTTCATCACAAAATTTGCCCTAGCCCTTGTAGCAGGCCTAATCTATAAGCATAGAAAAGGATTAATTGATAAGAAAAAACTCCTCTTGGCATCAATCTGTGGTCAACTTACCTATGTTGTCTTGTACTTGACCAAGTCTTTTATAACAAATAAGTTCATTATGGCCTTTACTATGGAGGCAACTATGGCAGAACTTCTCCCAAAAGCTGGAGTATCACTAATCAACGCACTAATTTCAGTAATCATAGCATCAATCCTTGCCATTCCTCTCTTAAAGGCAGTTGACTTTGAGTAAAGAGGACCTCTTTCGGGTATAAACCTAAAAGAAGAGTAAAAGAGGTTTATATGCAAGAAAGATTGAAACAATTCGAGATTACTTGTCCTAGGTGTGGGCATATCTTCAAAAAAGACTTGAATACTGCTATTTTTTCGGAAACTATGGAAAGGGACAAGCTTCTAAATAGGGATTTTGCGAGTCTACTTTGTCCTTCTTGTGGGCATGATTTTAGGCTTAATTATAGGTTCATCTATACAGATGATAGGCTTAAATTTATGGTGGTTAACGACCCCGACTTTGTCGGATCTAGCCACAGACTCGCCTTAATCTCATCCCTTAGCCTCCTTGATAAGCTAAGGCGAGATGAGCTTTCTAAGTTTAGGACAATCATGACCACAAACCTTGATGAGCTTAGGGAAAAAATCCTAATCCTTGAGGCAGGTCTTGATGATAGGACGGTGGAGCTTATGAAATACATCCTCCTAGAATCCGATGAGCTTAGCCTAAACCATGATGATGTGGCAAGCTTTGTCCTTGAAGAAGTTGATAAGTTTATAATAACTTCAAAAACTAAAGAGGTGATGAGCCTTCCTTTTCCTAAGGAAGTTTACGATAAGATAGAAGAAACTTATGGGTCAAGCTTTGACAATAAGCCTGCTCTCATAAACAGGGCATGGGCCTATGATTTTTTGAAAAAGTTTAAGTAAAGCAGGGTCTCCTGCTTTTTTGTTAGGGAAAAATTATGAAATTTTATGTTACAGACTCCAGGAAGAGAAAAGAAGTTTACGATATCTTAAATATTTTTTATGACCATGAAGAACTTGACTTTGACCCAACTGCCAAGCTAAGGATCGAAGAAGGGAAAATCATCCTAGAAGATAGGGTGGTCGGTTATGATAATTTGAAAAAAGACCTCTACACAATCCTTACGGAAGAAACTGGCTACAAGTCCCCTTGGGGTTACCTTACAGGCTCTAAGCCAAGTAAGCTTCTACAAAAGCTAAGCCACCAAGAGATACAGACCAAATACCTTCTTTCTCCTGCCAAGGTCGACCTTTTGATGAAAGTAAAAAATGAACAGGATAAACTTACCATAAATCCTAGGGGTTTTTCTCTCTATATCAACATCCCCTTTTGCCCAACTAGATGCCACTACTGCTCTTATCCAACCCTAGTAGGCAATAGGCATGACAAGAGTGCCTATGTAGATAGGTTAATTTATGAGCTGGAAAATATCAATTTGCCCAACAAGCTTGATGCGATTTATATAGGAGGAGGAACGCCCTCTTTCATATCCACCAAAGACTTGGAGAAACTTCTGGGTGCAATCAACAAGAAATTCACCTACCAAGAATTTACCTTTGAGGCAGGGAGGGAAGATACCCTAGACTTCGATAAACTTCAAATCCTAAGAGAAAATATGGTCGGAAGAATTTCCCTAAACCCCCAATCATTCAACAAAGAAGTTATTGAAAGGGCAGGAAGAACCTACGATTTTGACCACTTCCTTGAAATCTACACCAAGGCTAGGTCTTTGAGATTTATAATAAATATGGACTTTATTGTGGGACTTATGGGAGAAGATGCTGGACTTTTTGCGAAAAACTTTGACCTTTTGAAAGATTTGATGCCAGAAAATATCACCTTTCACACCCTAGCCATCAAGGTTGCAAGCAAGTATTTTGAAAAATCACTAAAGGCAAGTAGGAAAGATACCCTAGCCATTAGCCAGATGATTGATGACTTTGTAAGGGGAAATTCCTACAAGCCCTACTACCTTTACAGGCAAAAAAACATAGTAGGTAACCTCGAAAATGTCGGCTACCAAAAAGGGGCCACAAGCCAAAGGTACAACATTATAATAAACGAGGAGCTTCAATCAATAGTAGGACTTGGCATGAACGCCAACACCAAGCTCATCAATGGGAAAAAGTATAGAAATGCGAGAAACCTAAGGGATTACTTCACCAACTTAGAAGAGGAAATTACCTCTAAAAATAAATTGATAAATGAGTATAATAAAAATAATTAGGAGGATAATATGGAAATCAAAAATTTACAACCCCAAGAAGTTTTTGCAAACTTCTACCAACTAAGCCAAATTCCTAGAGAATCTGGAAACGAAAAAGAAGTTTCAGACTACCTAGTAAACTTTGCTAAAGAAAGAGGCCTTGAAGTTACCCAAGATGAGGCCCTCAATGTAATTATAAGAAAAAAAGCCTCAAAAGGCTATGAAGATAGACCAACAGTTGCCCTTCAAGGACACATGGACATGGTTTGTGTCAAAGAAGATGATAGCGACCATGATTTTGAGAAAGACCCAATCAAACTAATCCTAGAAGATGGGTGGCTAACAGCTGATGGAACAACCCTTGGAGGAGATGATGGAATTGGTGTTGCCTTCATCATGGGCATCCTTGATGATGATAGCCTAGAGCATGGACCAATTGAAGCAATAATTACAACAGGCGAAGAAACTTCAATGGTTGGAGCAAGAGCCCTAGACCTAACTCAACTTAAAGCCAAATACCTAATTAACATCGATTCAGAAGAAGAGGGTGTCCTTACAATCGGCTGTGCAGGAGGTCTTGACCTTGAAATCGAATTTGATAAAGAAATGGAAGAAAAGAAGGGCGACTTTGTAGAAATTTCCCTCCAAGGCTTCGAAGGAGGCCATTCTGGTATGGAAATTGACAAATTTAGATGTAATGCAATAAAGGCTCTTGCAAGACTTCTCCACAATATCGAAGACCTACAAATAGGAGAAATCACAGGTGGAGTAAAAAGAAACGCCATCCCAACAACAGCATCAGCCCTTGTTTGCGTAAAGGATAGGGACAAGGTTCTAGAAATCCTAGAAAAAAGAAAAAAAGAAATTCTCAACGAATACAAGGATTCAGACCCAAATGGTAAGATTTCAATTAAAAAAGCAGACTTTGAAGGTCAGGTAATAAGCACTAAGGCAAGCAAAAATATAATAGATGCAATCTTTGTCCTTCCTGACGGCCTCTACAAAAAATACAAGGCCAACATAGTAACCTCATCCAACCTAGGCCTACTCGAAAACAGGGAAAAGACAATAATGTTCCACACCATGATAAGATCCGAAGTAGACTCTGCAAAAATCAACAGGGGAGAAATCGCCAAGGAAATAATATCAAGATTTGGTGGAAGATACCAAGTAGTAAACCAATATTCAGGCTGGCAAAGAGAAGAAACTCCACTAATTGACCTTGCCAACGAAACATGGAAACAAATCCACGGAGATGACCTCATAGTAGGAACAACCCACGGAGGACTTGAATGTGGTCTATTCAAAAAGGAAATCCCACACGTTGAAATGATATCCTTCGGTCCAGAAATAGAAGGAGCTCACTCACCAACAGAAAGAGTTAACATCGAATCAGTAGCCAACAACTACAAGTTCTTAGTAGAACTTCTAAAGAAAATAAAATAGCTAGAAAAAGCCCCACCATCCGACTTCGATGGTGGGGCTTTTGGTTTTAATAACCTTCTTCATATATCCTAAAATAGACAAGCCCTAGAGCTTGTCTATCTTATCCTTAATCTCCTTGACATAATGCAAAATCTCATCAATTTTACCCCTTACCTCAAAGATTAGAATCAAACAAATGGCTATTGGAAAGCCAAGTTCACTAACAATTTTAACTAAGTCCATAATATTTTCGGCTATTTCTCTATCAGAAATCTTCTTAAGAATTTAAGGAAAGTTGATCCCTTACCTATCAAAATCCAAGAATTGTTAAGAAAGTACGCCACTCCTTTCTTCAAAAATTTCTAATTCTTATAAAAACCTCCTCCACCCATACATAGACTAAAGGCGGAAGACTTCCCGAAATTTATCGGACCATAAGGCTTTTGTCGACCAAAACCATCAAACAAGACCCAATAAGCCCCAAATTTTCCTCCTAAAAGCCTTTTATCCAATTAAACTTTTAAAGAAAAATCCTTTATCATAGTCTTGTCGACACAAGAGAGCTCTCAGAAAGGATTGATAATGCAAATAAATATAGAAAATTCTGAGATGATAATGGATGCCTACAAGCCCCTCATCCTTGCCGTAACAAATAAGTTCCAAAAATACGAAAAGGACGAATCAATAGACGAGGCGAGAATGATACTAATGGAGGCGATTTTAACCTACGATGCCGAGAAGGCTACCTTCGGCTACTACCTCAAACAAAGACTCTACTACCACTTCCTAGACAAGGGCAAGAAGAAGGAGATCCTATCCCTCAACGAAAAAAACCAAGAAGGCGATGAATTGATAGACTCCCTAATAGATACAACCGACTTTGAAGAAGACCTTCTAAGAAAGGATAGGATAAGGCAAATCTTAACCTACCTAGAAATCCTATCTCCCAAAGATAGAAAAATAGTAGAAATGAGATACCTTAAAGAAATGACAAACCAAGAAATAGGAGAAAGACTAAAAATCTCAACCAAAACTGTAGCCAACCGCCTAAGCCTAAGCCTAAAGAAACTGAGGGAAGAATTTAGATAGAAAACATCAAAAATTTTATGCAATCTATTAATATGGCCAAAGGAAGAGAGGATTTTTAAGAAAAAAGACCAGCAAATAGAAAATATATATTTAATAGATTATTGTTTAATATTCAATTTAAATGAAAAAAAGTTTTAGATAAATTTTATACAATAAAAAATTCTTTAGTAAAAAATGATAGGTCTTATCGCAAGCCTTGGCACAGATA
>NZ_CAMXYR010000040.1 GCF_947253225.1 uncultured Anaerococcus sp.
CATATTAACTAAACCGCCGATTTGATAATCGACGGTTTTTTAGCATTTTTAAAAATTTTTATAATTTTACTTTATTTGTATTCGATGCCTTTGTATTCGTATCCAGCATCATAGATAGCGGATTTAACATCCTTCTCATTGATTGAACCAAAATATTTTACAACAGCTTCTTTATTAGATAAGTTCACTTCAACATCATCAATTCCATCCAAAGACTCAAGTGCTTTTCTAACATGTTTAGCACAATTTTCACAACTCATTCCATCAACTTTAACAATCATTTTATTTAATTCGCTCATGTTTTCCTCCGATTTAATTTCTATATTTACCTTTTCTTGTTTTTTGTTTTCTGCCTTAAAGTTTCTTAGTCTAAGAGAGTTAAGACAAACAAATACAGATGATATACTCATTGCAAAGGCAGCAAACATAGGGTTTAGAGTAAGTCCATTTATTGGATACATCAAACCTGCAGCCAATGGTATAAGAATTAGGTTATAGAAAAACGCCCAAAAAAGATTTTCTTTAATAATCTCTATAGTTGCCTTAGATAGTTTGATGGAATTTACAATATCTAATAATGAATTTTTTATTAAAATAACATCTGCAGAATCTATTGCTATATCAGTTCCACTACCAATGGCTATACCTATATCGGCTCTTGCGAGTGCTGGGGCATCATTTATACCATCTCCTACCATCGTTATATTATTACCCTCATTTTGTAGTTTCCTTACAACTTTCTCTTTATTTTGAGGTAAAAGTTCAGCATATTTTTCATCAATACCTAAGTTTTTCCTTATAGCTTCAGCAGTTTTTTCATTATCACCTGTAAGCATTATTATTTTATAACCCATATCTCTTAAATTTTTAATTGCATCTTTTGAATCGATTTTTTCTATATCTTGAACTCCTATAAGTCCAAGAACTTCTTTGTCATTGGCAAAATACATAGAAGTTTTCCCTTGCTCTGATAAGTTTATGGCTTTATGTTCATAATCTAAAATATCGATATTTTTTTCTTTCATTAGATTGATATTTCCAGCGTAAAATATTTTATCAGAAATTTTTCCAGATAGCCCTCTACCGCTTATAGATTCAAAGTTAGTAATAGAGAATAGATCAATATTCCTATCATTAGCATAACTTGTTATAGCCAAACTTAAAGGATGTTCAGAATATTTTTCTAAACTAGCAGCAAGTTTTATAAAATCAAATTCATCCATATTAGTTACTACATCAGTAACAACAGGTTTTCCTTCTGTAATAGTGCCAGTTTTATCTAAAAGAATGACATTTGTTTTATGGAGATTTTCAAGACTTTCTGCGTTTTTAAACAAAAGCCCCAATTCAGCAGACTTTCCTGTGGCAACCATTATTGCCATTGGTGTGGCAAGTCCTAGAGCACAAGGGCAGGATATTACAAGGACAGCTATCATAAGGTTTAAGGCAAATTCATAATTTCTTGTAGTTAACGACCAAAAAGCAAACGTCAATATAGCAATAATAACGACAAGTGGAACAAATATTCCTGCAACCTTATCAGCAAGTCTTGCAATAGGAGCTTTAGTTTCGTTTGCCTCATTAACTAAATTAATAATCTGAGAAATAGTTGTATCTTCACCGACTCTGTTAGCCTTAAATTTGAATGAACCTTGTTTGTTGATTGTGGCAGATATAACTGCATCACCAACTTTTTTACTCACAGGCATACTTTCACCAGTTATAGCTGCTTGATCTACTAGAGATTTTCCTTCTGTTATGATTCCATCAACAGGAATTGCCTCACCAGGTCGAACTACAATAATATCACCAACTTTTATTTCATCTACACCAATAGTGAGCTCTTTATCGTCTCTTATAATATTTGCAGTTTTAGGGGCTAAATCCATAAGATTTTTTAATGATGTTTTTGTCTCCCCCTTACTTCTCGATTCGAAATACTTGCCCAAGGTAATAAGAGTTAGGATCATCGCACTAGTTTCAAAATAAATATTATGCCTGTAATGTTCTATAACTTCAATATTATCAAATGCTTGAGCGTGGCTCATTCTCATAATAGCAAAAACACCAAAGGCTGTAGCAGCACTAGCTCCTAGAGCAACCAGGGTATCCATATTAGGAGCTTTTTTAACAAGCCCCCTGAAACCACTTGTGAAAAACTTTCTATTAATAAATATAACAGGTATGGTCATAAGGAATTGAACAAAGGCATAGTTAACTGCACCTTTATTGCCCATAAAAATCTTTGGTATAGGTAGTCCAACCATTGGTCCCATAGCTAGATACATTAGAGGAATAAGAAAAGCAAAGGAAACTTTTAGTCTACTTTGAGTAGACATCTCCTCTTTTTCCTTTAAAGTAAAATCTTCATTTTTTTTTCTATCAGCTTTAAGACTTGCACCATAGCCAATGTCTGTTATAGCCTTAATAATATCTTTGCTTGATAGCTTATCTGTATCGTAGTCTACTGTCATAGACTCATTAATCAAATTAACATTAACATTATGAACTCCGAGTTTTTCAACAGCTTTTTGAACATTTGCTTGACAAGCTGAACATGTCATTCCAGAAACGTCATATTTTTCCTTCATACAACCTCCTTAACATTTGTATCGGTTTATATAAATTATAACTTTTCAATATACAGTGTCAAATTAGATATACTTTAACTTTAACACTTTACAAGTTAATAAGTGAATGTTATAGTATATTAAAGGGGATATAATGATAAGATTTAAGATAAATTTTAAGGGAAGAGTCCAAGGTGTTGGGTTTAGATTTCAATCCTTTAGAATAGCTAATGATTTGAATATTACTGGTAGTGTTCAAAATATGTATGATGGGAGTGTGTTAGTGTATGCTCAAGGCTCTAGTGGAAATATCGATTCATTTGTAAATGCTTTGTGTAGCGAGAGATTTATTCATGTAGACACTATTGATAAGATTGAAGTTGATTTATGCCCTGATGAAACTTCATTTAAAATTCTCTATTAGTGTGGCACTTTAGAACTTTTTGGAATATAGTAGACCTATGAGTTTAAAAAGTAAAATAGTAAAAAATATAGGAAAATTTATTAGATTTTCATTAAAACTTACCAATCACAAGGCAACTTCACTTCCAGGATTTATTGCCTATCGATTGGATAAAAATATTTTAGAAGAATTGTCTCAAAATACTAAGTTTATATTTGTTACAGGGACTAATGGTAAGACTATGACCACCCACTTCTTGACAAATATACTTAGGCAACATTATAAGAAAGTTTATACTAATGAATCTGGTTCTAATATGGTGCAAGGAATCATAACATCCTTGTTAGATAATCCAAGCAAAGAGGAGACTGTTGCTGTTCTTGAGGTAGATGAAGCTAATTTAGTTAGGATTGGTAAATTCTTACAAGCTGACTATGTGGTTTTTACAAATATATTTAGAGATCAAATGGATAGGTTTGGGGAGATTTACAATATCTTCGATAAGGTCATGGATGGTATGGTTCTACAAGACCATGCGAAAATTATTGCTAATGGTGATTTACCGATATTTGCTTATGATAAGATGGAGAAATATCCAACAGCTTATTACGCTATAAGAGATGTTAGAGAAATAAAAGATGATTATACCCTAGATGCGGAAATGAATTCGGATGGGATACTTTGTCCTCACTGTAATAGTATTCTTAAATATAAACTTGTTAATTATTCATCTTTGGGTGATTTTTCTTGCCCTACTTGTGATTTCAAGTCAAAGAATATTGATTACACTATAGATAATTTAATCGAGCTTACAAGTGATTATTCTAAATTTGCCATAAAAGATGAGCAATATGAGATTAATGTTGGCGGTCTTTATAACATTTATAATGCCTTAGCTGCCTTATCTGTGGCTAAAGAACTTGGATTAACTTACAGGGAAATCTACACAGGTTTGAAAACTCAAAAAAATGTCTTTGGTAGACAAGAGAGCATTGAAGTTTCTGGTAAAAATGTAATAATCAATTTAGTCAAAAATCCAACTGGTTTAAATCAGATTATAGAACTGATGTTGTTAAATAAAAATGATATTAGTTTGATATGTTTGCTCAATGATAATTATGCTGACGGTCTTGATGTAAGTTGGATATATGATTCTTATTATGAAAAATTGAAAGATATGGATATTAAGGATATTTATGTTTCGGGTAAAAGGTCTTTTGATATGAAAAGAAGACTTGAAATTGCAGAGATTTTTGATGGTGAGATTAAACAATTTGACTATGAAAGTGATATTGTTGAAGTTATTCATAATGCAAAGAGCAAAAATGTTTATGTTTTATCGACTTATACTGCTATGCTTAAACTAAGAGAGGTTCTAAAACTATCATGATTATTAACATAGCCCACTTATATGGAAACTTACTAAACACCTACGGAGATGTAGGAAATGTAATGGCCTTTGCCCACGAAGCTAGAAAAAACAATTATGAAGTTAATGTTGATATAATTAGTTTAGGTGACGACTTAGATGCAAAGAAATATGATTTTATATTCTTTGGAGGTGGTCAAGACTATGAACAAAGTATCGTGCAAAAAGATTTGATAAAAAAAAGAGCATCTTTAGTAGACTACATTGAAAATAACGGTATATTATTAGCTATATGTGGGGGATATCAACTTCTTGGTCAATATTATTATGATGCCTATAACAACAAAATTGAAGGGCTTAAGATATTTGATCATTACACTGTTAATCAATCTAGCAAGAATAGATTTACTGGAAATATTAAGATTAGGTCAACGATAAATCCAGATGAAATTTATACTGGTTTTGAGAATCACGGTGGTATAACTTATCTTTCAGATAACCAACAACCATTTGGGGAGGTAATCGAAGGAAATGGAAACAATGGAGAAGATGGTAGTGAAGGTTTTATTTATAAAAACACCATAGCTACATACCTTCACGGGCCTTTATTAGCAAAAAATACAAATTTATGTAAAAGCCTAATAAATATTATAAATAATAGGAGAGATAAATGAAAGAAAGTAAACTAAGAAATAAAGAAATAGACGAGCTATTTGAAGCTGTACTTATGCTTGAAGATATTGAACAATGCTATGATTTCTTTACAGATATATGCACAGCTAGAGAAATTCAGTCAATTGCACAAAGGTTACATGTTGCAAAGCTTCTAAAAATTAGAAAGACTTATAGCGTAATTGAAGAAGAAACAGGAGCATCAACAGCTACAATATCAAGAGTAAATAGATCGCTAAATTATGGCTCAAATGGTTATGATATAGTGCTAGAAAGGCTTATTGAAAAGAATTTAAAACAAGAAAAAGACAAAGAGTAGGGATAACTTACTCTTTTATTTTTTGTGGTATAATATCATAGATGGAAGGATGTGAAATATGAATTTAGATGGTTTAAATAATATGCAAAAAAAGGCGGTGCTTCACGACAAAGGTCCACTTTTAGTTTTAGCAGGAGCTGGTTCAGGTAAAACTAGGGTTCTTACAACAAGCATTGCCTATCTTATTGAAGAAAAAAATATAGATCCTAGAAATATCATAGCAATAACCTTCACCAATAAGGCAGCAAATGAAATGAAAGAAAGGATCGCAAATTTATTGCATATGGATGTTTCACACTTATGGATAGGAACCTTTCACTCTATATGTGCCAGAATTCTTAGGATGAATATTGACAAGATTGGCTATGATAGAAATTTCACTATTTATGATACCAGTGATCAGAAAACACTAGTTAAAGAAATAATTAACGACCTAGGATATAAAGATGATGTAACGCCTAGGGAGGCATTGAATGTTATTTCTCAGGCCAAAAATAAGTCCATGGATCCAGAAGAGTTTCTACAAATAAATACCTACTATACAAAATCTGATATTTTTTATGAAATTTTTAAAAAATATGAAGAGAAGAAATTTTATTACAACGCCTTAGATTTTGACGACTTAATTGATAAAGTTTTGTATTTATTTGTTAGGAACAAGGAAACATTAAAATATTATCAACAAAAATTTGAATATGTTTTTGTTGATGAGTATCAAGATACTAATAATAGTCAATATGAATTAATTAAGTATTTTTCAGGATTTTATAACAATGTAACAGTCGTTGGAGATGCTGACCAATCAATTTATAGTTTCAGAGGGGCTGATATATCAAATATTTTAAATTTTGAGAAAGATTTTGCTGATGCTGATGTTATAAAGCTTGAGCAAAATTATAGGTCTACTGATAAAATTCTTGATACTGCTAATGTTCTTATAGAAAATAACAGTGAAAGAAAAGATAAAAATCTCTGGACAGAAAACAAGGATGGCTCCCTTCCAGTCTATAAATCTACCAATACTGAATCAGAAGAGGCTAAATTTGTTATTGATAACATCAAAAACCTAATTGTTGATGGATACGAACCTCGTGATTTTGCTATACTTTATAGGACTAATGCCCAATCAAGACCCTTTGAAGAAATTCTTATGAAAAATCTGGTTAATTATAAAGTTATTGGAGGATTAAAGTTCTATGATAGAAAAGAAATTAAAGATTTAGTTTCATATTTAAAAATTTTAGTCAATAATAAGGATGATTTAGCCCTCAAAAGAATTATAAACGAACCTAAAAGAGGAATCGGAAACAAAACTATTGATGATTTAGAATATATTGCTTCTAAACACAACATCTCAATGCTAGATTTAATAAGAGAAGACGAATTCAACATATTTATAAACGAAAGGCTCAGGAAATCAACCAATAAATTTTATCAACCTCTGAAGGATATCTTTGATAATTTAAGCAATTACAAAATAGTTGATCTTATTAATGATGTATTAGATAAAAGTGGATATATGAAAATGCTTGAGAGTTCTTTTTCGGTTGAAGATAGGGCAAGAATCGATAATATCAACGAATTTATATCATCTGCAGCAGAATATGAGGAGAATAATCCAGAAGACTCAATATATGATTACTTAGAGAACTTATCATTGCTTTCAGATTTAGATAAGACAGAAGATAAGGAAAATTCTGTTTCTATTATGACCATGCATTCAGCCAAAGGATTAGAGTTTCCAATAGTTTTTGTTGTAGGACTTGATGAAGGACTTTTTCCAGGAAAAAGAAGCATTGATGAAGGTAATATTGAAGAAGAGAGAAGGCTTTTTTATGTTGGTATTACCAGAGCTAAGGAAAAACTCTTCCTCACAAGTTCAAAGTCTAGAAGAAGTTACGGAAAGCCAGTATTTTATAAACCATCAAGATTCATTGATGAAATAATTGGTAAAATAAAGGTAGAAGAGGAGGCTACTTCTTACGGTTACACTTCAAGAGAATACGAAAAAGCTATGGCTGAAGATTATATGCGTGAAAAAACAAGACAATCAGTCCTCAACAAGAAGTTAATTAAGACAGATGCAAGCGGTGGTGATTTCCAAGTAGGAGATAAGATCAGGCACAGCAAGTGGGGAGATGGAATGGTAGTTCAAATCAAAATTCAAGATAAAGGAAATGAGCTTGTTGTTGCTTTTGATAAAAAGGGATTAAAAAAATTAAACCAAAATTATGCACCTATTGAAAAGATTTAATTATGGATATACGTGAAGAAATAAATAAACTAATAGAAGAAATAAATAAATTAAATTATCATTATTATACAAAGGATAAGCCCCTAGTTTCTGATGGTGAATATGATAAGCTTTATGATAAGCTCAGACAATTGGAAAGTGAAAGTGGTTACATAAGAGATGACTCACCGACCCAGAAAGTAGGAGGAGAAGTTCTAGAAAAATTTGAGAAACACTATCATATAACCCGACTTTTTTCTCAAGACAAGGCTCAATCTTATAACCAACTAGAAGAATGGATTAACAGGGCAAAACGACTTAGGGAAGACTATAACAATAATAACGTGGATAAGCTAGAAGAACTCAGTTTTATAATGGAGTATAAGTTTGATGGACTAACCATTGATTTAAAATATGAAAATGGAAACTTAGTTAGTGCTGCTACGAGGGGAAATGGTATTGTAGGTGAAGAAATTTCTGCTCAGGTTAGGACGATAAAATCAATCCCATTAAAAATAAATGAAAAATCCTTGGTTGAGATTCAAGGAGAAGCATTGATGCCTTTAAGTGAGCTAGATAAGTATAATAAAAATAACGAAATTCAGCTTAAAAATGCAAGAAATGCAGCTGCAGGGGCTTTGAGAAACCTCGATACGAGAGAAACTGCTAAAAGAAATTTAACTGCTTTTTTCTATGCTATTCCAACAAATAACTTGAATTTTTCAACAGAAGAGGAAATGTTAAGCTTTTTAAAAGATCAGGGTTTCAAGATTCATCCTTATCATAAGAAAGTAACAAATCTTGATGATATTATAAGTGAACTTGAAAGAATTGAGAAGGAAAGAAAAAAATTAGATATTTTGACAGATGGAGTTGTGATAAAAATTAATGATAAAAGAACTCAAAATGTTTTAGGATATACTAATAAATTTCCTAGATGGTCTATAGCATATAAGTTTGAAGCAGAAGAATTTACAACAATTTTAAAAGATGTAGTACGGAATGTTGGGCGTAGTGGCAAAGTTACTCCTAGTGCCATCCTAGAGCCGGTTGATTTTTCTGGAGCAACAGTCACTAGAGCTACTTTAAACAATTATGATGATATAGAAAGAAAAAAAGTAAGACTGGGCTCAAAGGTATTTATAAGACGTTCAAATGATGTAATTCCTGAAATTCTTGGAGTTGTCGATGAGAACCAACCAGGAACAAAAAAAATTCTAAAGCCGAGTAAGTGTCCATACTGTGGTAGCGAATTGATTCAAGAAAAAGTTCATATTGTCTGTCCAAACTCTATATCTTGTAAACCACAATTGTTGGCAAGAATGGAGCATTTTGCATCAAGAAATGCTATGGATATAGAAGGGTTATCAGAAAAGACGATTGCCCAATTGATGGATGAGCTTGAAATAAATGAAATTGATGATATTTACGACTTAACTTATGATATGCTGATAAAGCTAGTTAGGTTTGGAGATAAAAAAACTAAAAACTTGTTGAAGGCAATAGAGAAGAGCAAAAAAGTAGATTTGGATAGGTTTATATATGCTATAGGTATACCTAATGTAGGGGAAAGAACTTCCAAAGACTTGGCTAGGAAATTTCGAAGTTTTGAAAAATTAAGAGATGCTAAGGTAGAGGAGCTTGTTGATATTAATGATATTGGAGAAATTACCGCAGAAAATATTGTGGAATATTTCCATGATCCTAATATAAAAAGTTCAATTAACATTTTATTGGAAAAAGGTATAGAAATTTCAAATCCAAAAGAAGATAATAATAGTAGTAGTGATAAATTAAAAGATTTAACTTTTGTAATAACTGGTACCATTGATGGTTATAAAAGAGATGATATAAAAAAACTTATAGAAGTAAATGCTGGTAAAGTATCTGGCTCTGTTTCTAAAAACACAGATGTTGTTCTTGCTGGCGATAAAGCTGGATCTAAAAAAGATAAGGCTATGACTTTCGGTGTAGATGTTTATGAAGGTGAAAAACTTTATAAGTTTTTAGATAATTTAGAAGGGAAGTAAGATGGATAATAAAGAAGTAGAGAAGATATATAGACTCGCCAATCTTAGCTTGGAAGGCAAGGATGTAAATGTGTTGTCAGATAAGTTTAATAAAGTTATTGACTTTATTGACGATATATTCACCGTCGATACTGAAAATATTGAAATGACCGAACTTGTATCAAACCATAAGGCTGTGTTTAGAAAAGATGAACCAAAGGCATCAGTAAGTCGCGATAAGGCTTTGGAAAATGCTAAAGATACAGAATTTGGTTATTTTAGATTAGATTGGAAATTGTAGGAGCTATAATGAACATTGAAAAATTAATTAATGATTATAAATGTGGAAATATTTCGGTAGAAGAGCATATAAAAACGACTCTACATAAGATTAATTCTGACAAATTAAATGCTTACATAAGTGTTGATACAAAAGGTGCTCTAGTAAGAGCCAAGAGCTTAGATAAGAAATTACAAAGTGGAAAAAAATTAGGAAAACTATTTGGAGTACCAATAGTTGTTAAGGATAATATTTCTTATGATCAAATGAAGATGACTTGTGCATCAAAAATGCTAGAAAATTTTAAGCCTATCTATAATGCTAGTGTAGTTGAAAATCTCCTAAATGAAGATGCAATAATAGTTGCAAAATCAAATATGGATGAGTTTGCTATGGGTGGCAGAGGCTTAAGTTCATACTTTGGCCCAACCAAAAATCCTATTGATGAGAATAGAGTTACAGGTGGTTCATCTTCTGGTTCTGCTGCTGCAGTTTCTAAGGGTGATGTATTAATTTCCCTAGGTACAGATACAGGTGGTTCGGTGAGGTGTCCTGCGTCTTATTGTAATATCTTAGGATACAAACCAACTTACTCTCTTATGAGTAGGTATGGTGTTGTATCAATGGCTAATACCCTAGACCAAGTATCTCTATTTGCAAATGATATTAGAGATATGAGAATTTTAGCTGATATAACATCTGCACCAGATGATAAGGATATGACCTCTTACCTTAATAAATATGAATACACCTATGCAGATTATGATTTTACTGGTAAAAAAATAGCTTATATTAATACAGATTCTGACCTTTACGAGGGGATAGAAGACATAGTGAAAAAAGATTATGATATTGCTCTAAATACATTAAGAAATCTTGGTGCTAATCTTACAGAGATTGATTTAAAATACGCAAAATACGCCAACCCTGTTTACAATGTTGTAATGAGTTCTGAAGTTTCTTCAAACATGAGTAGGTTTGATGGCGTAAGATTTGGCCACCAAGCAGATAAATATGAAAATGTAGAAGAATTATTCGTAAGGTCAAGGTCAGAAGGCCTAGGAGAAGAAGTACAGAGAAGAATCGCTCTTGGAACTATGTACTTATCAGCAAATGACGATCAAAAAATATACAAAAAAGGACTTCAATTAAGAACATTAATTAAAAATGAACTAGAAGATATATTTAAGGAGTATGATTTAATTATTACTCCAACAACCACAAATATTGCACCAAAACTTGGAGAAGATAATGATGATCCCCTAAGTGATTTTAAATCAGATGGTTTCAATGTAATTGTTAACTTAGCAGGTATGTGTGGGATATCTATTCCTGTAAGGAAAGGGATATCTGGTTCAGTTCAATTTATTGCAAATAAATTTGAAGATAATAAGTTATTAAATGCAAGTGAGAAATTTTTAAGGAGTATAAATGAAAACTAAAACAATAATCGGATTAGAAATTCATGTGGAAATGGCTACTGAAACAAAAATGTTTTGCTCCTGTAAAAATGAGTTTGGAGCTATTCCAAACACCAATGTGTGTCCAGTATGTTTAGGTCATCCTGGGTCTTTACCACAAATGAATGAAAAAGCAGTAGAGTTTGCAGTTATGGCTGGTCTTGCTTTTCATTGTGATGTAAGAAAAGACCAAAAAATGGATAGGAAAAAATATTTTTATCCAGATTTAGTTAAGGGGTATCAAATAACTCAGTTTGATAAACCCTATGCTACAAATGGGTATATTAAATTAGAAAATGGAAAAAAAATCAGGATTGCAGAAATTCATATGGAAGAAGATACAGGTAAGTCTAATCATGATGAAAATAATGCTACATTAATGGATTATAATAGGGCTGGAGTTCCTCTTATAGAAATTGTAAGCGAGCCAGATTTATCTTCACCAGATGAAGCAAGAGAGTATGTAGAAACTCTAGCATCAACATTGAGATTCTTAGGAGTATCAGATTGTATAATGGCACAAGGATCTATGCGTGTAGATGTAAATATAAACTTAGAAAATCTTGATAATGGGGAAAGAACTGCCATAGCAGAAATAAAGAATATAAACTCAATAAAAGCTATAGAAAATGCTCTAGCTTTCGAAGAAGTAAGGCAAAGAAAGCTTCTTGATTCAGGAAAAATAGGTGTAAAAGAAACAAGAAGGTGGGATGACGAAAAATTAGAGACAATTCACATGAGAAATAAAGAAGTCGGAAATGATTACAGATTTTCGGCTGAAGGGGATATTCCTCTAATAGAGCTTTCTGATGAATTTGTTGAAAATATTGCTAATAATTTACCAGAGTTACCAAAAGATAAAGAAGAAAGATATATTAAAGACCTTGGACTCAGTCAATATGATGCTAACTTACTAGCAAATGATAGAGAGTTGTCAACTTTATTTGAAAAAACCAATAGTATAATCAATGATGCTAATACATGTGCTAATTGGATTTTATCTGAATTATCTAGGAGATTAAATGAATTTGAACAAAGTCCTTCAGAAATGAATCTTTCTGTGGAAAATTTTGCAAAATTAATAAGTCTTGCTAAGGAAAATAAAATAAATAATAATGTTGCTAAGAAACTTCTTAGAGAGATTTATGAAACTAACGAAAATCCTGAAAAATTAGCAAATAAAAGAAACCTATTACAAATTTCTGACTCATCTTTCTTAGAAGAAGTTGTTGTAGAAGTTATCAAGGAGAATCCTGATTCTATAGAAGATATTAGAGCTGGTAAGGATCGTGCTTTTGGTTTCCTTGTAGGTCAAGCTATGAAAAAGACAAAAGGCAAGGGAAATCCACAAGAAATTAATAAACTTTTAAGAGATAAGATAGGAGAGTAGGGAGTGGTTGATACCACTCTCTTTTTTAAAAAGATGAATATAATAATCAAAAATACTAATTTATTGTCGATGGATAATGAAAAAATCACCAGAGAAAATATCTATATAAAAGATGATGAAATTTATAAAATAGGAAATCTTGATGAATTTAAAGCAGATAAAATCATTGATGGTGAAAATTTCATAACTATGCCTGGATTTGTTAATGCTCATACCCATGTTGCAATGACCTTATTTAGAAATTATGGTCCTGAAACTGATCTTATGACTTGGCTAGAAAATTATATATGGCCATTGGAAGAAAAACTAGAAAATAAATATGTATATTATGCTTCAAAACTAGCACTAATAGAAATGATAAAGTCAGGCACTACTACTTTTGCAGACATGTATTTTTTTAGTGATGAAACTGCTAAGGCAACTCTCGAGTTGGGGATGAGAGCACAAATTTCGAGAGGACTTGCTATTCCTGATGTGGGATATAGTAAAATAAAAGAAAATCTATCTTTAGCAAAAAAATATGAAAATAACAATCTAATTGACATCGGTTTAGGCCCTCATGCAATATATACGGTTGATATTGATTACTTAAAGAAGATTTCGGAGTATGCTGACGAATACGAACTACCAATTCATATCCATCTTTCTGAAACAAAGTTAGAAAACGAGGATTGTTATAAGAAATATAAGATGAGTCCTACCGAGGTTTTTGAAAAAGCAGGAATATTTAAAAATAAAACAATAGCAGCCCACGGAATATATTTGTCTGACAATGATCTTGATATAATAAAAGCAAATAACGTAAGTATAATTCATAACCCAAATAGTAATCTAAAATTATCATCGGGATTTTTGGATGTAAGCAGATTGTTAGATAAGGGAATAAATGTATGCATAGGTACGGATTCTGCTTCAAGTAATAATAAATTATCAATGCTTAGAGAAATAGAAAGCACTATGCTTGTTTCAAAGTTATTTTCAACTAGACCCATAAGTTCTTTTGAAGTTCTAAAAATGGCTACCTTGAACGGTGCTAAAGCTTTAGGAATTGATAAAGTTGGTATTATCAAAGAGGGTATGAAGGCAGATCTCATTATGATTGATATTAACAATATAAATCATAGCCCGAAAAATAATTTACTTTCATCTATATGTTTTTCTACTTATGAGTCAGATATAAAAAATGTTATAGTAAATGGAAATATTCTTTATGAAAATGGCAAGCTTATCGGAATTTTAGAAGAAGAAATTATAAATAAAACCGTTAGAGCATTTGATAGTCTAAGGAAAAGGTAATGTTCTGTCTCTTATACACATCTGACGCTGCCGACGAC
>NZ_CAMXYR010000041.1 GCF_947253225.1 uncultured Anaerococcus sp.
GATTGTACCAATGTTAATATGTGGTTTTACTCTTTCAAATGTTTGTTTGCTCATTTAATCCTCCTAATATACTCATATAAACTATAATACCATAAAACGCTTAAAAGTTCTATTAATTTTATTATATCTGATAGTTTCTTATTTTAAAGTAATTTATAAAAATTTATAATAATTTTTTTCATTAAAAACTTGCATTTATTTTTATAGCTTGTATAATCTTAAGTGTGCCACTTTAGCTCAGTAGGTAGAGCGCATCCATGGTAAGGATGAGGTCCTCGGTTCAATTCCGGGAAGTGGCTCCATTTTTTTACCAATCTTATTAAAGATTGGTTTTTTATTAGCTATTTTACTTGAAAGGTTAGATTAAATCTAAGAATACAAAAAAGCTATTAAAGAATGATTTCCTAATAGCTTTTTATATGTTATTATTTATTCAAACAATCAGGGCATATTCCCCTATATATTACTTCAACATTATCAATTTCATAATCTTTTAGATAAGGTGGATACTCAATATCATCTACATTCAAATCCTCTATCATCCCACAAGACTCGCATATAAAATGACCATGATTAGTCTTCTTAAATTCATATCTTTTACTAGACATATTAAAGTCAAGTTCCTTTACGAGTTTATGCTCCACCAAAAGATTTAAGGTATTATATACTGTAGCCTGGCTTATGACTGGATCGATTTTTTTCAAATCCTTATATATTGTATCAGCCGTAGGGTGGCTAGGATTCATTATCAAGTAATCTAATATCAGTAATCTTTGGTGTGAAACTCTAATATTATGACTTGCTAATAAGTCCTTCAACTTAGGTAGCCTATCTTCGTATTCTTCTTCTCTTAGTTTTTTTATTAACTCTTCCACACTTTTCCTCTTTCTAATATTAGAATTATTCTATAATAATAGTATACAAGAAATTATTAAAACTGTCAATTCTTTAAATTAAAAGACCCTCATAGAGGGTCTCAATTTAAGTTTAATTAAGCTAATTCTACTTCAGCACCAGCTTCTTCTAATTTAGCCTTAAGTTCTTCAGCTGCTTCTTTAGCAACGCCTTCAGCTACTGCTTTTGGAGCTCCATCAACTAAAGCTTTAGCTTCTTTTAGTCCAAGTCCAGCTGCATCTTTAACAACTTTAATTACGTTGATTTTAGCAGAACCAGCTGATTTTAGGATTACGTCAAATTCAGTTTTTTCTGCTGCACCAGCTGCTGCTGCACCAGCTGCTGCTACTGGAGCTGCTGCTACTGCTGCTTGAGCTGTTACGTCAAATTCTTCTTCGATTGCTTTAACTAGGTCAGATAGTTCTAGTACTGTTAGTGCTTTGATTTCTTCTAATAAGTTTGTTACTTTTTCACTTGCCATTATAATAATTCTCCTTTAATGTGTAATTTTCAATTTTTTTATTCTTCGCCTGCTTGTTCTTTTTTCTCACGTACTGCATCAAGTGCAATTGCAATCTTAGCCACTGTGTTGTTAAGATCTCCTGCAAGTCTTCTGATTGGTGCTTGTAGTACGTTAGCTAGCATTGAGTGAAGTACTTCTGTTGGTGGCAATGATGCAATAGCCATCATTTGTTCACCATTTTGATAATTTCCTTCAACAAGACCAGCTTTAAGAACTAATTTCTCTTTTTGTTCGTCGCCTTCTTTTGTGTAGTCAACTGCAACCTTTGGGCCATTTACTAGATCTCCATTTGAGAAGATTAGAGCATTTGAGCCTTTAAGTTCATCAATAAGTTGGTCATATCCAAGTTCTTGGAAAGCAAATCTCATCATTGTATTTTTATAAACTTTGTATTCTGAGTCGCTATCTCTAAATTTGTTACGTAAGTCTGTAATCTCTTTTACATCCATACGGTCGAATCCAACTAATGTAACTGATTGAGCATTTTCGATTTTTTCTTTGATCTCATTAACTACAACTTGTTTAGCTGCTAAAGCTTTTTCGCTCACTATTTCACCTCCTATAGGCTTTGGTAGGTATATAAAAATCCCCACTTTAGGCGAACTAAGTCCACCTACATCGGTGGGGATGTAGACTCTTCTTCCCACCTATACGCAATTATTAAACAATACTGTCTGCGTAGTCTTTGGTAGCCTGTTTATTTGACTTAATTATTATATCACAAAATAAATTTATTGCAAATTTATTTTTCAACTAAATCCATAGCTCTTGCTGGAGATAATTTTACTCCAGGACCCATAGTTGATGCAAGTGTTATAGACTTCATGTATTTACCCTTAGCTGAAGCTGGTTTTGCCTTAGCTACTGCAGATATTAGACTTGCAATATTTTCAGTTAGTTTTTCTTTACCAAAAGAAACTTTTCCTGTTGGAACGTGAACAAGGTTTGCTTTATCAGTTCTGTATTCTACCTTACCAGCTTTGATTTCTTCAATAGCTTTTTTAACATCAGGTGTTACGGTTCCAGTTTTTGGGTTTGGCATTAAGCCTTGAGGTCCAAGAACCCTACCAAGTCTACCAACTGTTCCCATCATATCTGGAGTAGCTACAACAACATCAAAGTCTAACCATCCTTCGTTTTGAATTTTAGCTGCAAGATCATCTCCACCAGCATAGTCTGCGCCAGCTTGTAGAGCTTCATCTATTCTATCTTCTTTAACGAAAGCAAGAACTTTTTGTGTCTTACCAGTTCCGTGAGGAAGGATTACTGTTCCTCTTACTTGTTGATCTGCGTGTCTACTATCTACACCAAGAGCAAAGTGTAATTCTACAGTTTCATCAAACTTAGCGCTTGCTGTTTTTTCAATAATGTCTAGAGCTTCGTCTAGTGTATATTCTTTTGTTGAATCAAAAGATTTTTTCGCTTCTAAATATCTTTTACCTTTTTTAGCCATTTAATTCCTCCTGTGGTCTATTCGAGTAAACTCTCCCACTAATCTTCTACAGTAACTCCCATACTTCTTGCTGTTCCAGCTATCATACTTACAGCTGCTTCTAGGCTTGCTGCATTAAGATCTTGCATTTTTGTTTTTGCAATTTCTTCAAGTTGGCTTCTCTTAATTGAGCCTACTTTCTTTTTGTTAGGTTCACCTGAACCCTTGCTTAAGTTGATAGCTTTTTTGATTAATACTGGTGCTGGTGGTGTTTTTAATATAAAGTTAAATGTTCTATCTGTATAAATAGTCATTTCTACCGGTATAATCATTCCAGCTTGGTCTGCTGTTTTTGAATTAAATGCTTGCACAAATTCCATGATGTTGATACCATGTGGTCCTAGTGCTGTACCTACTGGTGGTGCTGGAGATGCTGCTCCTGCTGGTACTTGTAATTTAACTATTGCTTTTACTTCTTTATCTGCCATTTTTACCTCCTTGTGGTATTTCGGGTCTCCCCTCCCACTAACTTCGACAGTTACTAAATAGTTTCGATATCAGTAAAGTCCAAATCTATTAGGGTATCTCTACCAAACATATCTACGAACGCCTTAATAGTAGCTTTTTCCGCATCAACTTCTTCAACCTTGGCTACGAATCCTTCAAAAGGTCCGTTAATAATATTAACATTATCACCAACATTGACATTGATATTTGCTATAGGAGCCTCATCTTTTACTCCAAACTTTCTAACTTCTGCTGGAGTAAGGGCTACCGGCTTACCATCTGGTCCTACAAATCCTGTAACACCTTGAGTATTTCTGATTATGTACCAACTTTTGTTGGTGATATTCATCTTTACCATTACATAGCCAGGAAATAGCTTTCTAGTCTTTACCTTCTTTGAGTCATTCTTTACTTCGACATATTCTTCTGTAGGTACTGTAACCTCCAAAATATCTGGGTTTTGTTCATTGTCAATCATCATTTGGATTTTATCATTGACCCTGTTTTCATAACCAGTATATGTGTGGACTACATACCATCTAGCTGAATCTTTAATATTTTTCGATTCGCTTGTTTCAGATTCTTTTGTCAAAGTATCTTCATTAACTGATAAGTTTTCTTCTTTGTTTTCTGAGAAATCGTAAGAATCTGTCATATGCACCTACATTATAACTTGAAGTAGGGCTTGGAACACTTTATCCAAAAGCCAAATTGATATAGCAGTAGCTGCTGAAATCGCAATAACTATTGAAGAATACTCAAATGAAGCATTCTTTGTAGGCCATTGAATTTTCTTAAATTCCTTTGATACGCCAGAAAAGAAAGAATCTTTTTTCTTAGCCATAATATGCTCCTACTTTGTTTCTCTATGAACAGTGTGTTTTTTACAGAATGGACAATATTTCTTTAGTTCAAGTCTTTCGCTATGATGTTTTTTATTTTTTGTTGTATCATAGTTTCTGTTTTTGCATTCTGTACATTCCATTTTTACTTTATCTGCCATAAAACACCTCCTATTTATTTATACGGATACTTCCATACAATGTATGATATTACCACCTTTATAGACTTTTGTCAAAGATTTTATTCATTTTCTAATAGCTTTTTATAAAATATTTCTCTTTTACTTATAAGAAATTGCCTAATATCATCTAGGTCGTGGTTGGAGTAACATTGGTCTTCATAATCAAGCAAAATGTCTTCTATATCCTCAAGCTCATAGACCCCTTCATCATACATTTTGGCTATAAATTCCTCATCCTTTGTGTAATATACTTTTGGAGGATAATTTAAAAGCTTTGATGTATCAATGCTAATGTAAGAGTCTCTAGCATAAATTTTTCTTCCTACAACTAGAACAGCTTCTTTGATATTAATCTCTCTTCCAGAATAATAATCTTTCATTATAGGCTGAGTCCACAATCCTTAATTTTGTTTACAATTTCTTCTACGCAAGATTTTGCCAAAACATCTGTTTCTGCCTCAACCATTACTCTAACTAAAGGTTCTGTTCCTGATGCTCTTACAAGAACTCTTCCGCTATCAGCTAGTTTTGCTTCAACTTTAGCAATTTTTGCCAATACTTCCTTGTTATTCAAACATTCTTCCTTGTCTTTAACAGACACATTTACAAGCTCTTGTGGATAAATTTTCAGATCTTTTGTTAGAGAGTTTAGGTCAGTTTTAGCTTCAATCATAGCCTCCATTATTTTTAATGAGGTTAAGATTCCATCTCCTGTGTTGGCAAACTTCTTGTAGATGATATGGCCAGATTGTTCTCCACCTAGTTCATAGCCGTGTTCAACCATCTCTTGGTGCACATATTTATCACCCACTGCAGTTTTTACATAGTTGATTCCTAATTCATCGAAGGCCTTGTACAAGCCAATGTTGCTCATTACTGTTGTAACTACTGTGTTTGAATTTAGGGCTCCTTCTTTTTTCATGTGCTTGGCAGATATGTATAGGATTGTATCTCCATCGACAACATTTCCCTTATTATCAACAGCTATGCACCTATCGGCATCTCCGTCAAAGGCAAATCCTATATCCAAGTTATTGTCAAGTACAAATTTTTGTAGGTTCTCTATATGAGTTGAACCTGCATTGTTGTTAATATTAAAGCCATTAGGTTCTGCATTTATAACATGAGTATCTGCTCCAAGAGCATCGTAGACAGGTTTAGCTATTGTAAAGCTTGCTCCATTGGCACAGTCTAATCCTACTTTTATCCCTTCAAAAGACCTTGTAACTGTTTGGATAAGATAAGCAATGTACCTATTTCTTCCACCTATATAGTCAACACTTCTTCCTATATTATTTTCAACAGCAAGGTCTATATCTCTAATATCACTATCAATATAAGCTTCAAGAAGTTCCAAGAAGGAATCTTCCATCTTTTCTCCGTCCCTGTTTATAATTTTGATACCATTATCGTAGTATGGGTTATGACTTGCAGTAATCATTATTCCACAGTCGAAATCTTCTGTTTTTGTTATATAAGAAACTGAAGGAGTTGGTGTAACGTGCATGATGTGGGCATTGGAGCCAGAGGAAGTAATACCAGCACAGAGGGCATTCTCAAACATATAAGAAGACCTTCTAGTATCTTTGCCTATAAGGATTTTCCCATTTCCGTTTTTGCCTTTCCTAAAATAATCTCCCACAAATCTTCCAATTTTAAAAGCGTGGTAAACATTTAAGTTTTTATTAGCCTCTCCCCTGAAACCATCCGTTCCAAAATATTTCATTTATTTCTCCTTTTTAATTTTTACTACTTTGTTTTTTATATTATACCCTATTGATATATAAGAGAAAATTTGGGTACAAATTAAGAAAAGGAGTGAATAAGATGAATTTTGAAAAACTTAACAATGAGAAATTATATATAGATGGCAAGTACTTAGAAAGTGAGTCCCAAAAATGGATAGAGGTTGAAAACCCAGCTACTGGAGAGATTATTGCTAGGGTTCCTAAGGCTAGCCCAAATGAAATTAATCAAGCAGTTGAGGCTGCCTACGAAGCATTCAAGACTTTTTCTAAAACAAGTCTTGACGAAAGAATATCTTATATAGAAAAGTTTAAGGATTGGATGATAGACCACCAATATGAAATTATGGAGACAATTAAACTAGAACTAGGAGTGCCAATAAGAATTGCCAAACCTGGTCAGTTTGACAAGCAAATGAAAAGAGTTGATGTCTTTATTGACCAAGCTAAGAAAATCGACTATAGGATAGATATGGATGGTGGTTATGTTAGAATGGAGCCAATCGGGGTTGTGGCAAGTCTTACTCCTTGGAATTATCCTCTTGGTCAGATAATCATGAAAGTTATACCTGCACTTCTTATGGGCTGTCCAGTTGTCCAAAAACCTGCATCTGATACCCCTCTTACAGCTTATTTTGTAGCCAAGGCTTTTGATGAAATCGGCCTACCTAAGGGTGTGTTCAATTTAATAACAGGTTCTGGTGCCGAAGTTGGAGATATTTTAAACTCTCACCCAAAAGTTGCTATGGTTTCCTATACAGGTAGTCTAGCTGGTGGATCTTCTTCAGCCAAACACGCTATGAACACAGCCAAGAAGGTTGTTCTCGAACTTGGTGGCAAATCACCAGCAGTTTTCATCAAAGGGGCAGATATTAGGATGGGAGTAAAGCAAGTTTTAAATAGGGTCTATCTAAATGTAGGCCAAACTTGCTCCTGCCTATCAAGGGCAATAATAACTGATGATATCTATGATGATGTAATAAAAGAATTTATAGCCCAATACGATAATTATCCAGTAGGAAATCCTGATGACGATAGAACTGTTGTAGGAACTCTTGCAGGTAAAAAGCAATTTGATAGGGTGAAAGCTTTTATTGAAGAAGGAATCAAAGAAGGTGCCAGCCTTCTTAGAGGAGAAGTTCCAACAGAAAGTGATGTTGGATATTATGTAAAACCTGTTATTTTTACAGATGTCAAACCAGGAATGGCTATTCACGATAAAGAAATCTTTGGTCCAGTTCTTTCCATAATAAAGGTTAAAGATAAAAAAGAAGCCATAGAAGTTGCTAATGCTGTAGATTTTGGTCTTTCTTCAGCAGTCTTCGGTAATGAAGAAGAAGCACTTGAGATAGCCTATGAAATTAAGGCTGGAGATGTCTACCTAAATTCCAAGGGTGGAAGTCCAGAACTACCTTTCGGTGGTTACAAGCAATCAGGTATTGGCAGAGAAGGTGGAAAATTCGGACTTATGGAATATCTTGAGCCAAAGTCAATCCATACAGCCTAAGTTATCCTAGGTCTTGAGAGGGTTTATTCCCTCTTTTTTATTTGCTATAATTAATATATGAAAAAATTAGATTATTTACCAAGAACAGACATACAAATGATTCACATTGATGGAGCTTATTCTTTTGGAGTAGATTCAATAATCCTTGCAGATTTTTCCAAAATGAAAAAAGGGAAAGTTCTCCTTGATATAGGGGCAGGCTCTGGAGTTTTAGCCTTTCTTGCAAATAGCCTTTACCAACTTACCAAGGTTTATGCAGTTGAAATTCAAAAAGCTAAAGCAGAGCTATTAAAGGAAAATATATCCCTAAATAGGCTTACGAATGTTGAGCTTATTAATGATGATTTGAACAAAATAAATTTAGGAGAGAATTTTCTGGACTATATCATAACCAATCCTCCCTACTACAAGATTTCTGATAATATAGGAAATAAGGACGAAGAATTTCTTATATCTCGTCAAGAAAAATATCTTAACTTAGATAATATTTTCGCTTTTGCCAACAAAACCCTAAAGGATAGGGGCAAACTTTTTATGGTTCATAAACCAGAGAGGATGGTGGAAATTTTCCAAAAATCTGGGAATCTAAAGGTCAAAAGAGTTCGCTTTGTCCAATCAAGACCCAATGAAAAACCACAATTCATCCTAATTGAGTTTATAAAAAATGCCAAAGATGGACTAAAACTTGAGCCAACCCTAAATATTTATGAAGATGGAGATTATAGTACTGAGATGAAAATTATTAACGGTATAAAGGAGTAGAAATGGATTATCAAATATATTTTGTACCAACACCAATAGGTAACCTTGAGGATATGACAATCAGAGCAATTAACACCCTTAAGGAAGTTGATGTTATTGCCTGTGAAGATACTAGAGAAAGTAAGAAACTCCTTAAATATTATGAAATCGACAAGCCCCTTACCGCCTACCATAAGTTTAATGAGATGAGTAAGTCTGAAGAAATCATAAGAGAGTTGGATAAGGGAATGACCTATGCTGTTATTACAGACCAAGGAATGCCTGGAATATCCGACCCTGGTCATGTCCTAATCAAAAAATGTCAAGAAGCTGGTATTACTTACACAATTTTACCTGGAGCTAGTGCCATTATAACAGCCCTTGTTGGTTCTGGTCTTGATAACGAAAAGTTTACCTATTATGGTTTTATCCCCAAAAAGACTTCCGATAAAAAAACTTTTTATAAAAATTTACTAGACGAAGAAAAAACCTCCATAATCCTTGACACTCCCCACAATTTTGAGAAAACTCTAGCAGATTTTAAGGAGCTTTTTCCGCAAAGAAAATTGTGTCTTGGCCGTGAGATTAGCAAAAAATTTGAGGAATATAAACTTTCTAGGATAGAGGACCTTGATATTGAAAATATTACTCTTAAAGGTGAATTCGTCTTACTTCTTGAGGGTGGAGTAAGAGAAAAAGACAGCCTTTCTGCCTACAGAGAAAAAATCCTAGCCTTACTTAGCCAAGGTCTAAAAACAAAGGATGTTGTAAAAGAAATTAAGAATGAAGCCTCCCTAAGTAAAAATGAAATTTATGAATATGTCTTGGAGCTTAATAATGAGAAGAACTGATCGAGAAAAAGACAGTGTATTTGCAAAAAAAATTATAGATAAAGCTTCTTTTGGAGTAATGACAATTGAAGAGCGTGGATATTCTATTCCCTTGACTTTCGCAAGAGATGGCGATAAACTCTACTTTCATGGAGCGAGAGAAGGACTAAAAAACGACCTGCTTATAAAAAACGCCCGAGTTAGAATTGTTTTTGTTGGTGAAAACCACTTACCTGAACCTATTTCCGATGAAGATATCAGAAAAGACCCACGAAAACTAGCCAAACTATTTACATTAAAATATGAATCTGCAATTGTATCGGGAGCCTGTGAGCTGGTAAGTGATACTAATGAAAAAAACTATGCCTTAAAGTTGATTTGTCAAAAATTTTATAAAAGTTTGGATGCCTATATCGACAAGGCTATAGAAATGAGTGGCAAGCTTACCGCCTGCTATAGGGTTGAGATTGAATCAATCGAAGGGAAATCAAACATAAACTAGGGGGCTACCCGCCCCCCTATGACAATAATTATATGCTTTTTAATTTTATAATAGCTCCATTAATTGGCGAATATCATCTATCTTATAATCAGCTAATTCACCTTCTTGTGGCTTACCATAGCCATAGGAAGCAAAGACTGACTTTTGCTTATTTTCATAGGCTGCTAGTATGTCTTCTTTCCTATCTCCTACCATAAGGTAATCTTCCTTGACAGTTTGCCTTAAAATCTTGTATTTATCGATAAAGCCGAAATCTTCCCCAACAAGATATTTTGTAAAATACCTATCCAAGCCAAAAACCCTTCTTGCTTCTGTCATGTAAGCTCTTAGGCACTTACTAAGAATGTATAAGTCGTATTTTCCTTTCAAATACTCGAGTGTTTCATAAGAGTTTTCGTAAAGTGCCCCAGTTTTTTCTAGTTTTTCCCTAATTCTTTTACCATTTAAGTTTATTAAATAGTCCTTGTCGGAATCATCTTTTAAGATATCATCCCAACAAGCCTTGGGACTCATCCCAATATATTTTTTGTAATCAACCGTCTTTGGATCTATGCCAAGGTCTGTAAGAGTTTGATATAAGGCTTCCTTATATACTAATTCTGTCTTGTGGATTGTTCCGTCAAAATCGAAAATTACAATCATAAGATATCCATCAAGTTTACCATTTCTATAGCAGCAAGGGCAGCGTCACTTCCCTTATTCCCAGCCTTAACTCCTGACCTTTGGAGAGCTTGGTCGATTGTATCTGTTGTTATTACTCCAAAGATAACAGGCTTTTCACTTTCAAGGCTCACGCTTGCAACTCCCTTGGAAACTTCAGCACACACATAATCAAAGTGAGGAGTATCTCCACGAATGACCGCACCCAAACAAATCACAGCGTCGTAATCTTCTTTGTGAGCAAGCTTTTTAGCGGCTAGAGGGATTTCAAATGCTCCAGGAACCCTGATTATATCGATATTTTCTTCCTTAGTTTCGTGTCTTTTTAATGTATCAAGACAACCTTCCACAAGTCTATCGGTTATAAAATGGTTAAATCTCGCTACTACAATAGCAAATTTCTTATCCTTTGAAACTAAATTAGCACTAAAATCACGCATCTTTTCTCTCCTTAAATTCTTTTAATTCATGGCCCATTCTGCTAGCCTTAATTTCTAAGTATCTTCTGTCTGTGTCATTTGATTTTATCTCTATAGGACATCTCGAATCAACCTTGATTCCATAATTCTCAAGTTGGTTGATTTTATCAGGATTATTAGTCATAAGCCTTACTGATTTTACACCAAGTCTTGATAAAATTTCTGAGGCAATCTTGTAATCTCTCATATCCTCTGGAAAGCCAAGTTTGAGGTTAGCATCTACTGTATCAAATCCTTTTTCCTGAAGTTCATAGGCTTTCAATTTGTTAAATAGACCTATCCCTCTTCCCTCTTGTCTTAAATAAAGAAGGACTCCCTCTCCGTTTTCTTCAATATTTCGAAGGGCCTTATGAAGTTGACTTCCACAATCGCACCTTCTTGAGCCTAGAACATCTCCAGTTAGACATTCTGAGTGAATTCTTGTAAGAACCCCCTCTTTTTTAATATCACCCTTTGTAAGAGCAACATGCTCTTTACCAGTCTTTCTATCAAGGAAACCATAAGCCATAAAAGTTCCATATTCACTAGGAAGTTTTACAGGATTTGTTGAAATCACATCAACTTCTAAGTTTTTCCTATATTCTTGAATTTCGCTGACTGTAGTAACTTTCATATTTAGTTTTTCCGCTAGACTTATGAGGTCGTCTCCCCTCATCATATGTCCATCATCAGCCATTATTTCACAGCAAAGTCCAACTTCTTTAAGACCAGCAAGCCTCATAAGATCTATGGTAGCTTCTGTATGACCATCTCTTTCTAGCACTCCTCCATCCTTAGCAACCAAGGGAAATACATGACCTGGTCTTCTAAAATCACTAACCTTAGATGCTTCATCCGCTAAAGCTCTTATAGTTTCTGCTCTTTCAAAGGCAGAAATTCCAGTTGATGTATTAATATGGTCAACAGAAACAGTAAAGGCAGTTTCGTGATTATCAGTATTTTCTTTAACCATAGGGTCAAGGGACAATTTTCTTGCTATATCTTTTCCTATAGGTGTGCAGATAAGCCCTCTTGCATAGGTCGCCATAATGTTTACCATCTCTCCTGTAACTCTTTCCCCAGCACAAATCATGTCGCCTTCGTTTTCCCTATCCTCATTATCAGTAACAAGTATAATTTCATTATTTCTAAGGGCTTGTAAAGCTTCTTCTACTCTATTCATCTAAATTAGACCCAAAATTGAGTCCCTATCCTCCTTCTGTTCACTTCTATTTAATTTTTCAACTATTCTTGAAAATATATCTGTCTCCAAGTTGACCAAGTCGCCAACTTTTTTATTCTTTAGGTTGGTTCTCGCAAGAGTTTCTGGTATGAGGGAAACTTCAAAAATATCTCCTTGCTCAAAAGAAACTGTAAGAGAAATCCCGTCAATAGCTATAGAGCCTTTATTTACAATATATTTGCTGATATCTCTACTCGTCTTAAACCTATATACATTTTTATTAATTGAAATTAGCCTACCGACTCCATCCACATGGCCTTGGACAATATGACCATCAAGCCTATCCGAAAACCTCAAGGCTCTTTCAAGATTTACTTCCTTGCCCAAAAGGCTCCTATCGAACTTAGTTTTACTTAAAGACTCAGCCATTATATCTGCCTTATAGTAAGAATCTGTAAGCTCCGTAACTGTAAGACAAACCCCATCAGTCATTATGGAATCCCCAAGCTTAGTATCTTCCAAAACCTTTTTACAGGCAATTTTAACCTTGGTAGTTGAGGAATTTTGCCTAAACTCTACAACCTTTCCCAATTCCTCAGCAATCCCTGTAAACATTATTTACCTCGAACATCACATCACTTCCAAATCTTCTAATCTCATCAATCCTAAACTTCTTAGCCTCACTTATTAGCTTAGCTCCTTCTCCCATAAACGCCGACCTTGACCTAAGGCCAGAAACTATTATAGGTGCAATGAATTGATAAATTTTATCTACTAGGTTCTCTCTAAGAAAGGCATTGTTTATAACTGAGCCCCCCTCCACAAGAACTGACCCAATATCTCTCTGGTAAAGTTTGTCTAACAAATCTTCTAAGTCAACTCCTCCACCTTTAGTTTTACACCTAATAATTTCAGCGTTTATATCAAAGTCTTTAGTAGAATTTGTAGCTATAATAGTTTTATTATCCGAATTTTCCAGAAAAACTTCACTTAAAGGGTCAAGACTAAGACTATTCGTAACAATTATCCTATAAGGATTTACTCCTCCATCAATTCTTGAAGTTAATCTAGGATTATCACTAGCAAGGGTGTTTGCCCCTACAAGAATAGCATCATAATCATTTCTTAACTTATGGACAAAGGCCCTAGATTCCTCATTACTAATCCATTTAGAATCAAAAGTTTCAGTTGCAATCTTTCCATCAAGACTTTGGGCATACTTCAAAGCTAATAGAGGTCTTTTATATTTCATATTTAAGAAAAACTTCTCGTTTAGTTTTTTTCCCTCATTCTCCAAGACTCCTGTAATCACTTCAATACCAGCGTCTTTCAATTTTTTTATACCATCGACTTTGGGATTAGTATCCAAATTTGAAATTACAACCTTTTTAATCTTTCTTCTTATGACTTCATCCACACAAGGAGGATGTTTACCAAAGTGGGAACAAGGCTCAAGATTTACAACAAGAGTTCCACCTTCCGCAGCTTCTTCAAGATTATTAAAGCAATCGATTTCTGCGTGGTCTTGGTAAAAACTCCTATGGTAGCCCCTACCTATTATTTTTCCATTTTTAAAAACGATGGCTCCTACCATAGGATTTGTCAAAACCTTTCCCCTACCTTTAAGAGCAAGGTCAAAACACTCCCTCATTAAATTCTCATAATTCATCATTTCTCCTTTTGGGAACCAAAAAAAGCCCCCTTTCAGGGACTTAGAATTTATATATATGCAAAAATGAGCATAGAAAAACTCTTCTTTCATCCAGACTATACTGTCGGTATCGGAATTTCACCGATTCGGCTTACGCTCGCAGACTTTACTGCCGGTGGAGACTTGCACTCCGCCCTGAAGATTAATATTCTTATTAACTTAATATAAGTATAAGACATGGCTTAAATTTTGTCAAGGGAATTTTTGCATTTTTATGTAATAATTTTTAGATATTTGTATTTACCAATATTTACT
>NZ_CAMXYR010000042.1 GCF_947253225.1 uncultured Anaerococcus sp.
GGTGGGCTCGAAGGTTCAATCATTTCACACAGACCATTTTTACTAGATGAGTTTTCATCTAGTTTTTTTATGGTCATTTTTATAAAATATTACAAACTTTCGGTTTTGATATGGTGAGGCTCGTTTGTTTAATATTTTTCACAACTAGGGTTGCATCTTTTTGCTATATTTTTATAAAAAAACAGGTACTAGGATTTTTCCTAGTCCTGCCTTTTTAAGCTTTTATTTTAAATATTTTCTCGAAGTTTTTGTAATAAATGTTCTCACAATCTTCCCTACTTATAAGTCCCTCTTTTAGCAAATCTTCCAAGTATTTATCTAGTGGAAAAGTCTGGTTCTTGGCGAAGGTATCTGTTCCAAAGAATAGTCTATCTGAAAATTCTCTTATAAATTTTATCCCATAGTCCCTATCTCTCATGAGGGCGTTTGACCCACTGTTTGCTGATAGGTCTGCATATAAGTTTGGATATTTCCTTAATAGGTCTGCAACTCTCCCCTCAAAGACCTTGCCTTGTGGGTAAGAATCTCTGTAGCTAGGATCTTCTCTGTCATACTTACTTATTTCGCACCAGAAGGCTTGCGAATGGCCTATAAAAATTAGGTCTTTAAATTTTTTAAGTGCCTCTTCCAGATAGGTTAGACCTTTTTTGTCGTAAACTCCGTAATAAGTTCCTATTTCAGGACTCATATGAAAAAGAACTGGCATTTGTAATTTCTCAGCCGCATCTAAGATGCTGAAAATTTCTGGGCTATTAAATTCCTTGTTATAGACCAGTTCCCCTACTCCAATAGAGCCTTGGTCTTTTTCTTTTTTTAGGTTCTCATAGATAGCATTTGAAGGTTCGACAATAGACATATAGTAAAATCTATCCGAATTTCTTGCGATTTCTCTTACTTCCTTATTGGAACTAACATCCTCATCTTTTTCTGATGAGGACATTAATACAGCCTTATATATTCCCCTTTTATCCATTGATTCTAACATTTCTTGGCTAGATATTAAGTCAATTCCATTTACCTTATGACCTGTATCCTTGCTACAATGGACGTGAATATCAATTTTTTTCATTAGTTGATCCTTAGGTCGTTAGCGATTTTTTCTGAATCTTCTTTGGTCAAATTCCAGATAAATTTCATACCAATTATTTCTAGGATACAAGCTATAAGTGGAATTGAAGTTCCAAGATACCTTATTGCTGCTATGGTTTCTGGACTTTGGCTTGGAGATGTTGCTACAAAGCCTATTGCAGCTAGGGCAGCTGTAGCTCCAAAACTTGCAAGGGTAGAGCCGATTTTTCTTGCAAAGGTGTAGATTGAGTATAAGGTTCCATCGTTTCTTGACTTAAACTTGTATTCATGATAGTCAATCGCATCTGCTACAAAGGCCCACACTACCATTATAAAGGTAACTTGACCGAGGTTTGCTAGAGCGTTGATTATGATGTAGGTCATTACATTCTCTAGGGGTTTTATAAATAGAAATAAGGATAGGACTAAGTTCCAAGCTAACATGGTAAGTAGCAAGTTCCTCTTGCCAAATTTCCTTTGCATTTTTGGCACTATGAAAAACATTAATATTGTTATTGGAAGTTGGGCATACATAGCGACTGCCTGCATCTTTGGGGCTTGGTAAAATTCTTTGAAGATAAAGCCACCAAATTGTGAATTTCCTGTTATATAAATTAGAGAGCCGATTGATGCGAACATTATTCCGACCATAGCCCTGTTTTTGAAGGCTTGACCTATAACTTCTTTGAAAGAGTACTTCTTTGTAGGGTCTGAGTCATTTTGACTTAGATGGGCATATCTTTCTTGGGTTAGCAAACATAGGATGTAGTAGCCTATTATACAACCAAGGGCAGCTATTATAGCAACTGTCATGTAGCCACTTGGCTTTGGATTTTTGTCGGCATCCCATATAAACATAGGGATTATTGATAAGAAACCATAGCCTATTGCAGTTCCACCTATGGCTCTTGCTGCTGATAATTTTGATCTTTCTGTAGGATCTAAGGTTACGACAGTAGCCATGGCACCAAATGGCATTGATGTTCCTGTATAACTCATTCCATAGAGGATGTAGGTAAAGGCGACCCAAATATGGGTTGCAGTTGTTGAAAAACCAAGTTTTGTTATATCAAAAAATCCTAGGAGGATTGATAGTGCCAAAGGCCACATAGCGATTTTTATAAAGGGTTTAAACTTATTTCCACTTTTCCCAATTGAGAACCTATCTGGCAAAGAACCAATTATAGGATCGTTAATTGCATCAAATAGTCTTGCGAAAAGGAACAAGCCTGACATAAATTTCGGATCAACTTTCAATACATAGGTACAAAATACCAAAAAGAAGGCATCCATGGTCAAGTTTACAAAAGAACCTGCCATATCTCCAGCTATATATCCCAGCTGGTCTTTGGTGCTGAAGGGTCTAATTTTTTTGTTTTCCATAATCTTTCCTCTCACTCATTAATATTTTTCGCCCAATCAAGAGCTCTTTTTGCATCATTTTCTGTCAAAAGTCCTTCTCCTACTTGCTTGTAGGTAAATTTTTCAAACTTTTCTAGGTAATTTTCAAAAGTTCCGTAGATTTCTTCCATCTTTTCCTTGGAGAAAAACTCCATCTTGCCATTAGTCGAACCCTCTGATTCACTAGCTATATAGTAGGCCTTGGGAACTTCTATAAAAGGAGATCTCACACCCTTCTTGTGGTGGCCGTAAGAATCTTTTTGACTAAAGTCTATTGGCTCAATCACCTGTGGGGCTTCGCCAGTAACAGCCCACTTGTGAAGATTGTCGAGCATAGCATTGATATAATAATCAAATTTCAAGTCATTTAGCCTAAAATCATAGTCCTTGTCCAATATCCTTGGCGGACACTTGGTTTTTAAAATCTCTTCATTAGTTGGAACTAAGGGACTTGCCGCATCAGTGTGAGCAGAAGCTGTCATATCATAGTACCTTCTCTTGTTTGTTGGTGAATTTTCGTTCTTAGTTGGCTTGATATCTGCTCCCATTGAGCCGAATAGGTAGTAGTCATTTTCAGTGTTGAAGGTTATAACTGGAACATCAATCTCTTCCTCACGACTAGGTCTTACTGCAAAGTTAAATATTTCCTTAGGATCTTGTCTTAATGCCCTAGTAAGTCCACCTGAGGCGAGTGATAGGTAGCCATCATAGACCTTCTCATATCCCATGTTTTTGTAATAATTGTGCATGAAATTTACATAAGTATTTAGGTACATGCCTGATTGGCTTTGACCTGATAGGTAGAGATAGCTAACATCAAGTCCTCCACAAAAACCTTGGGAATTGTTCTTTGCCTCTTTTCCTACTTGATACAAGATATCCCACACCAAGCCATCTTCGCATCCATCTATTGAACCAGTTCTTACATCGAGGGTTGCTGGTTGGGGAGCAGGATTTTTGGATGGCATAGATAGGGACTTATACCTATCTAGGTCGAAGTTTTTTAGCGATAAGATATTGGTAGGTTTTGAGGTTACTCCTATGTACATATGGTTGTTTTCCATGATGTGCAAGTAAGACCTCCTCCACAAATCTTCAATATCATAATTATTTGAAGCATTCATGATGTCTATGTAACATCTCCCAGTAAAGTCTTTCTTATCTTTCGGTCTTCTTACTAAAATCCTTGTGGTGTAAGGAATTTCTTCTTGGTATATGTAAACGATTTTCTTATCTTCATCAAAATCGTAGACATTAGCTAGATCAGATATAAAATATTCTTCTTCCACAAACCCATATTTACTAACATCTATAAGTTCTCTTGCATATTTCATAGATGAAAAAGGGTGGGAGTTTTCGTTAACTTCTATTGGTCCTATAATTTTCATGGCCTTCTCCTCCTTGATAGTTATTTATCTAATACTTATTTATATAATATCTTGCTTTGGAGAAAGATACTTGCCAAAAATTGATTTCTTTTTATAAATTAATGACTTCTCTCCATTTCTCTGAAGTCTTTTGGAGTAAGCTTGGTCTTTTTTTTGAAACTATTGGAAAAATATTGGGAATTTTTAAAACCTACACTAAGGGCAATTTCTGTAATTGTTAGGTCTGAAAATAGGAGTAGTTGCTTGGCTTCCTTGATTCGTTTTTCTATCAGATAATTATTTATCGTATCCTTAGCTTCTCTTTTGTAGGTTCTCATCATATGCTCTCTGGAAATATTAAAGGTAGATGCTAGGGTTTTGCTACTAATATCTTCCATAAAATTTTTGTCTATATAGGACTTTATTTTTTCAACTAGGCTCAACTCTTTTTTATAGGTCTTCCTATATTTATAAGATGCGTAATTGGCAAGCATTTGTTCGTGAATTTTCCAAAGGTCCTCTTCACTGTCGGTATATTCAATCATAATGGCGTACTTTTCTGCTAGATAATGGCCTACATTGCTGTCCATACCTGCCTTTAGGGCGATTAAAAAATATACTGTATTATATGATAGGGTGATATTTTTTAGGCTTCTTATAGGATCCTTGTTGACTCTGTTTATAATCCCGAATTTCTCTTCCTTAAAAACCTGTTTGACCCTAGGAAATATTTCTTCAATAGTTTTTATATCACTTTCTTCTATCGCCCTTAAAAGCCTATTTCTCTCTTCATTAATCTCATCTAGGTTGGATTTTCTCATAACTTCCTCCTTCCAAACAAAAAAGCCAAATTTATACATTTGGCTCATTCAAATATTCCCCCATCAAACATAAGACCTCCATCATAAAAATCTGCTTGGATTTCTTCTGTTTTTAGGGAAGGTAGGTCAAGGTAAATTCTTCCTGCTTTTTCTCTCCACGAACCTGTGTAGGCAAGCTTATCCTTTTCTAGCCTTAGCTTATGGTCATCTGTCAGTAGTAGGGTGTAATCCGCTGGAAAATAATAGCCTGTAATTCCATCTTCCGATTTGAAGTTGTCGTAGTAGCTAAGACCATCTATTTTTAACTTTCCATCGTTTACATAGGTTATCAAATCATCAACCAAGAAAAACCCCTCGTAGGAAATATCAATTGATTTATTTTCCTTTTCCCAATATATCCTGTGGATGAAAGAGTCTGTTAGCAAGTGAGTTTGCCCTTGATAAGTGTAGATTCCTAAGTAATAGTAGAAACTTTTACTGGTCTCTCCTAGGTTTTCTCTGGTATTTATCCTATAAACATATATTTCTAGGGGTGAGCTTGTTATTTTCCCTTGGTAGGATACAGCCTCTAGGTCTACCCTATCTCCTGCTATGATATTTTTTTCTATATAGCTTTTGAAGTCATCTTTGGGATTTGTTTTCTCCTGACTTTTTACTTTATTTTCTACTTTGCTAGAAGCTTTCTCGCTAGGATCTTGGGCTATCTTCTTAGATTTTTTATCCTCTACTTTTTCTTTCAAACCCTTAATGCTAGTGGAAAAACTTGTTTCCCCAAAAGTAAGCTTGTAATCTTTATAGCGATTTCCAGGAAAATCTACAGAAATATTTATCCTATCTCCATTTTTGAGCTTAGTCTCCTTGCTAATGGTAAAAGTCGTATTGGCCTCTAAGTCATCTATGAGGCTTTTAGCTGAAATTTCTTGCTTTTTTTTGTGAAAGCCATCTGGAAAGTCATGAATAAATTTATCCTTATCATAGCTAAGGGCGACTTTCCCTGCCCCATCTTCTCCTGAGCTTGTAACCAAGACATAGGAGGCTAGGTTAATTTTTGCTATTTTTTGGTCTTTATTTTTTCTATTAATCAGAAAAAATAGCCCGATAACGATGGCCATGGCGCAAATTAAGCTTAGAAGCATTTTTATCCAGTTATTTTTGTTAACATCATTGTCCATAAGTTCTCCATATGATCAGAAAAAAAGAAGGAGTCTCCTCCTTCAATTTTTTATATTTCTTCCAAAGTGAGGTAAGGCTTGCCACTTGCTTTTGGTGCACAGCTTCTTCCCTTAAAGATTATAAGGATAAGAAGGGTCGCTATATATGGAATCATTGAGATAAATTCTATTGGTATGCCAATTGAAGTTGAACCAAGATAAGTTGCAACAGCTTGGGCGAGACCAAAGAACAAAGATCCGAGAACAACTCCTTGAGGCTTCCAATTTCCAAAAATAACTGTAACAAGGGCGATATAACCTTGACCTACAATTAGGGTTGGCGAGAAGCTTGAAACAACTGCAAGAGACATGCTCGCTCCACCAAGACCTGCCATAAAGCCTGAAAATATTACCGCCATATACCTAGTCTTTTTGACATTAATATTTAAAGTCTCCGCAGCCTTTGGATGCTCGCCTACAGCAATAATCCTAAGACCTAGTTTGGTTTTATACAAAACTACATACAAGACAACCGCCATTATTAGGGCGACATAAACACTTGCATATTGGCTAAAAATATTATTAAATATTTGATTGCTTGATAGGCCCTTAAAGAGTCTTGGAATTTTGTTTTCTAGGTCTATGGAAGGCGTTTGGGTAGCTCCATCAAAGAACAATCTTGATAGGAAAAGAGCAAGACCTGGTGCTAGGGTATTTATAGCTATACCAGAAATCGTCTGATCTCCTGCAAGACTTACAGAAACAAAAGCATGAATCAAGCCGAAAATTGCTCCAGCAATTCCTCCTCCAAGAAAGGCTATCCAAGGATTGCCTAGAAAATATCCTAGGGCCGCTCCAGTTAAAGCTCCTATGGTCATCATTCCTTCAAGTCCAATATTTACTACCCCAGATTTTTCGGAAATCATCCCACCAAGTCCTGCCATAAGAACTGGGGAAGCATTTGAGAATGTGTTTCCTATAATTAGGGCTAGTATAGTCATATTAAGCATTGTCCACATCCTCCTTCATATTTTCTTCTCTCTTTTCAGTTACATTGGCAAGATCAATTGCGACCTTGGTAGTTTTTCTTAGGTGTCTCCTGCGTTTTATTTTTGCCCTTAATATTCTAAAGGCTAGTGGAGCTGCTGTAAAGAGGATTATAGTTCCTATAATAATTGAAATAATCTCACTTGGCACTCCCATAGCTCTTTGGAGGTTGTTACCTGCATATTTCAAAGAACCAAAGAAAAGTCCTGAAAATATTACTCCGATTGGGTTATTGCTTGCTAATAAGGATACGGCAAGTCCATCAAAACCGAAGTTTTGCATTGAAGTTAGGATTGATAAATTGTAGGTAAAGCCTAAGACTTGGCTAACCCCAGCTAGGGCACAAATAGCTCCAGAAATCGCCATTGATTGGACTATTTTTCTTCCTGAATTAATGCCCCCATATTCACTAGCTTCTTTATTTAATCCAACTGCCTGCAATTCATAACCCAAGGTAGTTTTCTTTAAAATATACCAAACTACCCCTACCGCTATAAGGGCAAAGATTGTTCCCCAATGAACAGGTGCTCTGAAAAATTGTGAGAAAAATCCATCAAACCTCTTGGCTGCATCTGTGAAAAATGTAATTTTTGCCTTATCAGCAATATCAAAAGATGCCATAGAATTTGGTTGCCTAAACCTATATACGATAAAGTTTTGAAAATAATAGGCAATCCAGTTGAGCATAATTGTTGAAATTACCTCATGAATACCGAACCTCGCCTTAATAAATCCAGCAATAGCTCCATAGATAGCTCCTGCAAGCATAGCAAGTACTATGGCAACAAGAGGAAGAATTATTGGAGGAAGATTGAGCTTGTAGCCTACCAAAAAGGCAACTATTGTTCCAACTATGAATTGTCCCTCAGCTCCCATGTTGAAAAGTCCAGTCTTAAAGGCAAAACAAACACCAAGACCTGTCATGATTATTGGAGTAGAAGTTACTATTGCCCAGCCCATATGTCTTGGAGTTTTGAAAACTCCTAGAAAGAGGTTTCTGAAGCCTTCGATTGGGTCAAAACCTGCTATAAGTAACACCAAAGCTCCTATGGCAAAGCCCAAGAGAATTGAGATTAGGGTAAAGGCAATTTTTGACGAACCTAGGACAAATTTATTTTTTGATTTATTGATATTAGTCATCCCTACCTCCTGCCATTAGTCTTCCTATTTCAAATTCACTGCTAGTCTTTGGATCTTTTTCTCCGACAATTTGACCGTCATAGATTACAAGAATCCTATCAGATAAGTCCATAATTTCATCAAGTTCAAAGGATATTAATAAAACAGCCTTATTTTGATTTCTTAAATCAACTAGGTATTGGTGGATAAATTCTATGGCTCCAACATCAAGTCCCCTTGTTGGTTGAGCAGCAATTAGGACATCTGGGTTATTTGAAATTTCTCTAGCTATGATTACCTTTTGTTGGTTACCACCAGATAGGCTTTCTGCTTTTTCATTGATATCCCTAGGTCTAATGTCGAATTTTTCTACCAAGTCTTTAGCATTTTCATCAATTTTTTTGAAATCCAACCTACCCTTCCTAGAAAATGGCTCTTCCTTAACTCTTTCGAGTATCAAATTATCCTTGATAGGATATTCGAGAATTAATCCCCTCTTTTGCCTATCTTCTGGAATTGAATTCATCCCCGTATCTAAAATCTTCCTAGTAGATGCGTTGGTAATATCGACTCCATTTAGGGTAACTTTTCCCTTGCTGACCTTAGTCATTCCTGTTATGGAATCAATTAATTCGCTTTGTCCATTACCATCAACTCCTGCTATACCTAAGATTTCACCAGCGTGTAGATTTAAGCTAAGTCCTCTTAGGGCATCGATTCCTCTCTTGTCCTTAACCCAAAGGTCCGAAATATTTAAAACTACACCGCCACTTGGCATTTCTTTCTTATCCACAGTAAAGCTAACATCACGACCAACCATCTTTTCAGCTAGGATATTCTCATCAACACTTGCCACATCGACCTTATCAATGAACTTACCCCTCCTAATTATAGTACAAGTATCAGCCATAGCTTTAATTTCCGAAAGTTTGTGAGTGATAATAATAACCGACTTTTCCATTTCAGTTAATCTTTTGACTATTTCAATAAATTCTACAATCTCTTGAGGGGTTAAAACTGCGGTTGGCTCATCAAAAATCAGAATATCTGCTCCGTGATAGAGAGCCTTTAAGATTTCTACTCTTTGTTGCATACCTACAGATATATCCTCAATCTTTGCCTTAGGATTTATGGTTAGGTTGTACTCTTTGCTTAACTTTTCTACCTCAGCGTAAGCTTTTTTCCTATCAAGAAAGGCTCCCTTGCTATTTTCATAGCCTAAGATAATATTTTCTGCAACTGTTAGTGGCTCAATCAACATGAAATGTTGGTGCACCATACCAATACCAGCATCAATCGCTTTTTTGGGTGTCATGGCAGTAAAGATCTCACCATTTATACTTACAGAACCCTCGCTTGGAGGAAACATTCCATAGAGAATATTCATAAGAGTTGTTTTACCAGCACCATTTTCTCCCAAAAGTGCATGTACTTCGCACTTGTGAAGGTCAAAATCGACTTTGTCTAGGACTTTCTTTCCCGAAAAACTCTTAGAAATATTTCTCATACTTACAACTGGGGCTGTATCAAAATATTTTTTCATAGCTTCCCCTTTATAATAAACTAGAAGACACTTGCTTCATACCTTTATCATATCATAAATTTAAAAAAAATTATAAAAAAAGAGCAGGAAAACTTACCCCGCCTAGGGGTAAGCCGCCCACTTCTTAAATTTTACTTATCATAGCCCATTGAGGTAAATTCTTTTTCATTTTGTGGAACTTGAATTTTTCCATCAATGATTTGTTTTCTTAACTCTTCAACCTTATCTTTAACTTCTTTTGCTACTAAGTCATTTGGAGCATAGGCAATATCAACTGCCTTTCCATCAGCTAGGGTAAATTGTTTGGTTGTACCACCCTCAAATTCTCCCTTAGCAAGACCATCAGCTACTAATTTTACAGCATCGCCAACACCTTTGATTGTTGATACAAGCATATTATCAGGTGCTTCGTTTGATTGGTCACGGTCTACACCGATAACCCATTTATTGTTTTCTTTTGCAGCTTCAATTACACCGATACCAACTCCACCAGCAGCGTGCATCACAACATCAGCTCCTGATTGGTACATTTGGTTGGCAATATTTTTACCAGCAGCTTGGTCAGAGAAGCTATTTGCATATTGAACATCAACCTTGATGTCAGTTTTCTTTTCTCTAGCAGCTTCTTTAACACCAGCCCTGAATCCATATTCAAATCTATCAATTACGTCTGATTTTTGACCTCCAACAAAGCCTACATGGTTGGCCTCTGTCTTCATTCCTGCTATATAACCAACAAGGAATGAGTTTTGATGGTCAGCAAAAGTAATACCAAGTAAGTTCTTTTGTTCTTTAATGTTGGCATTATCAATTATTGCATACTTTTGGTCAGGATTTTGTTCAGCTGCCTCACTTGTTTGGTTGTATAAAGCATAACCAACTGTTAGGATTAAGTTTGGTTCACTATCTAGGGCTGATTCTAGGTTTGGTTGGTAGTCAGAGTCCTTGTGGGATTCTATATAGTCAAAGTTAATTTTTCCTTCTTCTTTGTAGCTTGATAGACCTTCAAAGGCTGATTGGTTGAAAGACTTATCATTTACCCCACCCTCATCTGTAACCATAGTGATTTTTACAGTATCTCCTTTTGGAGTTTCGCTTTTTTCATCGCCTTTAGCTTCTTGGCTTGTTTCAGTTGTAGCTTTAGACTCTTCCTTATCCTTTGCCTTGTCAGCTCCACATGAAGCTAGGGCTAGTGATAAAGAAAGTACAGAAATAACAGACATAATTTTACTAATTTTCATAAATTCCTCCCTAATTATGTTTACTGCTTACAAGTTTATTCTATTATAGAATGGGTAATTTGTCTAGCATTTTAACTTAGATTTTTGAATAATCAAAAACTTTTTTATCTAATTATTAAAAAGCCTTGCTTATGTGATTTTTCTGTGCTATACTAGATGGTGTAAATGTTTTCACAATTTAATATCTAAAGAGCCTAGCAACAAAATCACTTTATTTGTTGCTTTTTATTTGCCTATCCTATGTCTACTTCAAAAAACACATATAAGAGGAAATTATGAGAGATATTATCATGGGTGAATTTTTTGGAACAATGTTATTTATCTTATTAGATGATGGTGGTGTAGCAAATGTTTTGCTTAACAAAAGTGGACAAAAGGGTGTGGGCTCTATCCAAATTACAATTGCTTGGGGAGGTTTTAGTCTTAATCCCTGCTTGTATATAGTTTTATTTTTATATAGGTAAATTTTACTAATAGGAAGTGATTAAATGTTTGATGTAATAATTATAGGAGCTGGGGTTAGTGGAGCATCTATTGCGAGACGACTTGCTAGATATAAACTAGAAATCTTGGTTATCGAAAAGGAAAATGATGTGTCCATGGGAGCCAGCAAAGCAAACTCCGCCATAGTCCATGGTGGTTATGCAGAAAGTGGAAGAGAGCTTAGGGGTAGGCTATGCTATCCTGGAAGAAAAAGTTTCAAATCTCTTAACGAAGAGCTAAACTTTGGTTTTTTGGCCAATGGTTCTCTTGTTCTAGCCTTCGATGAAGATGATATGAAAATGCTTGATAAGCTCTACCAAATTGGACTTGAAAATGGACTTGATGATATGGAAATAATCAATCAAGAAAAACTCAGAAGACTTGAAGAAAATGTATCTGATGATGCCATAGGAGCCTTGTATTGCAAGGGAGCAGGAGTGTGTTCCCCTTATGAATATGTGATAGCTCTAATAGAAAATGCCATAGCCAACGGAGTCAAATTAAAGCTTAATAGCGAGGTTGTGGATATTAAAAAAATAGAAGATGTGTTTTCTGTAAAAGTTGCTGATGGCACAAGCTATAGGTCTCATTTTGTGATAAATGCCTCAGGTCTCAACGGCGCTAGGGTTTCTAAAATGATTACACAAACTAACTTTGATATCCATCCACGAAGTGGGGAATACCTCCTTATGCAGAAAGGAACGGGAAAGAGGATTAAACAAGTCCTATTCCAAACCCCAAGCCCCAAATCCAAGGGAATCTTGGTAACAAGAACCTACCACAACAATATCTTGTTAGGTCCTGATGCTATAGACGAGGAAGAAATCGACCTTGGCACTCACGAAGAAAGGCTAAGAGAAATTTATAGGCTTGCCAAAAAGTCTGTCAGAAAAGACGTAATCAACCTCAAAGAGTTTATCAGATCCTTTACAGGACTAAGACCTGCAAGCTCAACAGGTGATTTCATCATAGAAAACACCGCTACTTCTGGTTTTATAAATGTAGTAGGTATCCAATCTCCAGGGATAACATCATCTCCCGAAATCGCAAGATTAGTCGAAAAAATATTAAAAGATTTAGGCTTAGACCTTATCAGTGATGAAAGCTACAATCCTTACAGAAAACCGATTATAGAGTACAAAGACCTTGAGGATTTTAATAAGATTAAAGACCTAGTTGACCTTAAACTCGGCAAATCTCAAAGGTTAGTATGTAGGTGCGAGCAAGTAAGTGAGGCTACCATAAGAGATGCCCTTAATCGTGGGATTGAATTAACTAGTGTCGATGCCGTTAAGAGAAGAACTCGTGCAGGTATGGGTTTTTGCCAAGGAGCCTTTTGTAGAACTAGGGTGCTAAAAGTTATGGAAGATGAGTACGCTCACCCAATCGCAAACAAAAAATTCGATAGCGAAGAATCTGAACTATCGAGAATTAACAAGAAAGATATAAATGAAATAATCAAAAAAATGTCTAATTGATAATAAATCTAGTGTGGAGAAAACTTACCTTGGCAAATCCAAAAAATTTTTAAGCAACAGATTTTAGTTGAAAAATTTTTGTAAAGAAAAAACTCGAGCCTTAACTCGAGTTTTCCGTACTTAAGAGGGAGTACGTGAGATTATCTTAATCTCTTTTTTTTCTTGCTTATAAATAAAGATCCTGTAGCAAGTAAAAGGCTTGTTGTAACTCCTGTTAGAGAAGCAACACCTGTTTTTACATTGCTAGATTTCTTGGTGGTTTTAGAACCAGAATTTTGTTTTTGAATATTTTTATTTGTATCTGGCACTTCAACTTTATTTAATTTATAAACAAGCTTATCTTTCGAAATACTATTTTCCGATCCATCTTTATAGATTACAGTAGCATTTCCTTTATTATCTACTCGAACTTCTACAGCCTTAGGATTAGCTTTCTTAACTTTTTCAGCTATTTCTGCCCTCTCCTTTTCTGTTAGCTTGTCCAAGTCAGCTACACCGGTTTTTGTTTTAGGTATAACTAGTACATTTTTCTCAGATTCGTCTAGGTCTATTTTCTTATCTTCTTTTCTAACTAATTTGTCAGAAGTTATATTATCAACAGATCCATCTGGATAAGTTATTGTTGCATTTCCTTTTTCATCAATAGATACTTTTGTTCCTTGAGGGAATTTTCCTTTGTTAGCTTCCTTGATTATTTCCTCAATCTCACTTCTCTCTTTGTCTGTTAATTTATCGAGATTATTTACTCCTGTCTTTGCAGGGATATTTGGTTCAATATTTTCTGCATCAGTTTTTGTTTTTTCTTCAACGGTTTTAAAACCAGGAATTGTATTTTTAGATCCATCTGGATAAGTTATTGTTGTATCTCCATTGTCTAAAACTACAATATCTTTAGCTTGAGGGTTTTTCTCTTTTACTTTTTCCTTTACCTTGTCTTTTTCCTCATTTGTGAGTTTATTTTTATTTACTACTAGAGTTTTTGCAGGATCTTGAGCTGGATTTTTTTCTGCATCTGTAATTTCTTCTACAGTTTTTTCTCCTGGTATTTTATTTTTTGATCCATCTGGATAAGTTATTGTTGTATCTCCATTTGCTCCTACTTCTATTTCTTTAGCTTTTGGATTTTTTTCTTTTACT
>NZ_CAMXYR010000043.1 GCF_947253225.1 uncultured Anaerococcus sp.
CACCTGTGTTAGGTCGTCGGCAGCGTCAGATGTGTATAAGAGACAGGAATAATATAAATAAAAATCACATATTTTTTAATTAGGAGAGTTTATGAAGAAGAAATATATAATCAAGGCAACTCTTGTTGCAGCCTTGTCTGTTTCATTTTTGTTCAGTGATACAGCCTTGGCTAGTGGCGAGGATGTGTCAAGCATAGCTGATAAAGAAAAAGATTCAGCAGAAACTAAAGATATAGATGTCTTAGAGGAAAAAGATAAAAATACTTCAAATGAAGAAGATAAGGCTAAAGAAGAAACTTCTAAGGACTTTGAGGATAATAAAGAAATAATTCCTAGTATGGAATTGTCTAATGGTAAAGAGACTAGTAGCCCAAACCAATATGGTGATGAGAATAGAGAAAATGGTGAAGAGAATAATAAAAAACCTATAGATAATAATTCTTCTAAGGAGGAAGAAAGTCCAAATACTTCCCAAAAACAAGAAGATAAGCTTGTCTACATAGCTGAATTTAAGGATAAAGAAGCTGGTAAAAAAGCAATCAAGGAGTTAGCTAAGTTAAAGAATACTAAGGTTTTATACGCTTATAACACGATTTTTAATGGTTGCGCTATAGAAACAAATCAAGAAAATTTGGATATTATTAAGGCAGTTGAAGGAATCTCGTCTGTTGAACGCTCACAAAAGGTTCAACCAATGATGAATCACGCCAGAAAAGAAATCGGAGTTGATGAAGCTATCGACTACCTCAAGGCAATCAATGCCCAATTTAGCAAGAACTTTGATGGTAGAGGAATGGTCATAGCCAATATCGATACTGGAACTGATTATAGGCATAAGGCTATGAGGATAGATGATGATGCCAAAGCTTCTATGAGATTTAAGAAAGAGGTCCTCCAAGGCACTGACAAAAATTTCTGGTTGAGTGATAAGATTCCTCATGCTTTCAATTATTATAATGGTGGCAAAATTACAGTAGAAAAATACGATGATGGTAGCGACTACCACGATCCACATGGAATGCACATAGCTGGTATTCTTGCTGGAAATGATACTGATGAAGACATTAAAAATTTTAAGGGAATTGATGGAATTGCACCTAATGCTCAAATATTTTCGTACAAGATGTATTCAGATTCTGGGGATGGATTCGCTGGAGATGAAACTATGTTCCATGCTATAGAAGATGCCATTAAACACAAGGTTGATGTAGTTTCCGTATCATCTGGTTTTACAGGAACAGGTCTTGTAGGTGAAAAATATTGGCAAGCTATTAGAGCTTTAAGAAAAGCTGGTATTCCAATGGTTGTAGCAACAGGTAACTATGCAACTTCAGCATCAAGTTCTTCTTGGGATTTAGTTGCCAATAACCAACTAAAAATGACCGATACTGGAAATGTTACAAGAACTGCTGCTCATGAAGATGCCATAGCAGTTGCTTCTGCTAAAAACCAAATTGTAGAATTTGATAAGGTTAATATCGGAGGAGAGAGCTTCAAGTATAGAAATATAGGAACATTTTTCGATAAAAACAAAATAATAACCAATGATGATGGCACAAAGGCTCCTGACAAGTTGAAATTTGTATATATAGGCAAGGGTCAAGATCATGACTTAGTAGGCTTAGACCTTAAAGGCAAGATTGCAGTAATGGATAGAATCTATACAAAAGATTTAAAATTTGCCTTCAAAAGGGCAGCAGATAAGGGTGCTCGTGCAATAATGGTTGTAAACACCGTAAACTATTACAACAGGGACAACTGGACTGTGCTTCCTGCTATGGGTTATGAAGAAGATGAAGGAACAACTTGCCAAGTATTTTCAGTATCAGGGGATGATGGATTAAAAATTTGGAACATGATTAATCCTAGAAAGAAAACAAAAGTTAGAAGAAACAACAAGGAAGACTTTAAGGATAAAATCGACCAATATTACCCAATTGATATGGCAAGCTTTAATGCAAACCAACCAAATGTTGGAGATGAAAAAGAGCTTGACTTTAGCTTTGCTCCTGATACAGATAAGGAACTTTACAAAGAAGAAGTAATAGTTCCAGCAGGTTCTACATCTTGGGGTCCAAGAATTGACCTCTTACTAAAACCAGATGTATCAGCTCCTGGTAAAAACATAAAGTCAACCCTAAATGTAATTGATGGTAAGTCAACCTATGGTTATATGTCAGGAACAAGTATGGCTACTCCTGTTGTGGCAGCCTCAACCGTATTGATTAGACCAAAACTAAAGGAAATGCTTGAAAGACCTGTGCTTAAAAATCTTCAAGGAGATGACAAGATAGACCTTACAAGTCTTACAAAAATCGCCCTCCAAAATACAGCAAGGCCAATGATGGATGCGACTTCTTGGAAAGAAAAAAGCCAATACTATGCTTCACCTAGACAACAAGGGGCAGGACTTATCAATGTAGCCAATGCCTTGAGAAACGATGTTGTAGCTTGCTTTAAAAATAAAGACTCCACAGGTTTGGTAAATTCTTATGGTTCAATTTCCCTTAAAGAAATCAAGGGTAAAGAAAAATATTTCACAATCAAGCTTCACAATACCTCTGACAGGGCTCTAACCTTCAAGGTTTCATCATCAGCCATAACAACTGATAGTCTAACTGATAGACTAAAACTTGATGAAACCTACAAGGATGAGAAATCTCAAGATGGTAAGCAAGTTGTTCCAGAAATGCACCCTGAAAAAATAAATGGAGCAAAGATAACTTTCGAGCACGATACATTCACCATAGCACCAAATTCAAGCTATGACTTAAAAGCTGTGATAAATGTTGGAGATGCAAAAGATAAGAATAAGTTTGTAGAATCATTTATTAACTTCGAATCAGTAGAAGAAATGGAAGCTTTAAACTCAAAGGATAAAAAAATAAACTTCCAACCATCACTATCAATGCCTCTAATGGGTTTTGCTGGAAATTGGAATAATGAACCAATCCTTGACAAATGGGCTTGGGAAGAAGGCTCAAAATCAAAGACTATGGAAGGCTATGATGATGATGGGAAACCAAAGCTTCCTGGAACATTGAACAAGGGTATCGGTGGAGAACATGGTATAGATAAATTTAATCCAGCTGCCGTTATCCAAAACAGAAAAGATGGAAATACAAAATCACTTGATCAAGATCCTGATTTATTTGCACTAAATAACAACCAAGGATTATTTGATCCATCACAAAGCGAATCAAAAGTCGCAAGAGTTTATCCGCTTGATTCTAAGGGACAAACACAAGAAGTTCAAATAGAAAGAGGGCTAACACCTTCCCCACTTGTTCTAAGAAGTGCAGAAGAAGGACTAATTTCAATTGTAAACACCAACGAAGAAGGAGAAAACCAAAAAGACCTTAAAGTTGTATCAAGAGAGCACTTCATAAGAGGAATTCTAAATTCTAAGAGAAATGACGCTAAGGGTATCAAATCATCCAAATTAAAAGTTTGGGGAGATTTGAAATGGGATGGACTAATCTATAACCCAAGAGGTAGAGAAGAAAATGCACCAGATGTTGATACTAACCAAGACCCAGCTTCTAAAATCAGAGGACAATTTGAACCAATAGCTGAAGGTCAATACTTCTACAAATTCAAATATAGATTAACCAAGGATTATCCATGGCAAGTTTCCTATATACCAGTAAAAATTGATAATACAGCTCCAAAAATTATTTCAATTGATTTTTCTAATCCAGATAAAATTAAATTGATCGCAAAAGACACCTACCACAAGGTAAAAGATGAGTACAAACACGAAACCTTGTTTGTAAGAGATCAAAAAGCACATCCTGAGAAATTTGAAGAAGTTGCTAACGAAGTATGGTATGCAGGAGCAGCTATAGTTGACGAGTACGGAGATGTTGAAAGAAACCTTGACGTAAAATATGCAGGAGAAGGCGAAGGTAGACATAGAAAGCTTGATGATAATGGAAATACTATCTACGAAATTAGCGGAGCAGGAGATTTAAGAGGAAAAATCATCGAAGTAATCGCCCTAGATGGAGCAAGCAACTTCACCAAAATCCATAGGATTAAATTTGATAATAAAGCTGACGCAAAAGGAATGATTTCTTATTACCTAGTAGATCCTGAGAAAGATGCTTCTTCTTACAAAAAACTAGGTGAAATTTCTGAAGAAAAACTCAAAAATGCTCAAAGTCCTGAAGCTTCAAATAAGGCAGAAGAAAAGAAAGATACTGTTGAGGAAAATCCTATAGAGGGACCTTCAAATCTAGAGTTAAACAAAGAAATCTCTACTGTTAGAGGCCTTGAAGATAAAGACCTAAAGAAACTAGTTAAAAAGAAATATAAGCAAGAAGTCGACTATGTAAATGGTGGAAAAAGAACAGTAGAACTTGATTATCAATATGATGAAAATGGAAATATAAAAGCCTATGAAGATGGAAGTGCTCTAGAATATGAAACTGAGAAACTTGATGATGTTAAATCAAAGCTTGGTGGAGTATTAAGCCCATCAAAGGATGGACATTTTGAAATTCTTGGAGAAGTAAATAATGTATCCAAATATGCTAAGGCTTACTATGGCAATGACTTTAAATTAATAGAAATTAAGGCAAGTAAATACGACCCACAAACAAAAACTCTAACCTTTGACTTATTCGCAAACACAAATGATGTAGTCGATGGCCTATCATTTACGGGCGATATGAATATCCTTGTAAAAGATAAGGGGCAAACAAAAGCTAAAACGAAAATAAGGATGCCTGAAAAGAAGGAAGAGGTCGAAGAAGCCTCTCCTTATGCTTCAAGCTATGGTAATATTATCGAACTCGGTGAAGGAGACTTAGCTAAGAAAAAACCAAAAAATCCAAGTGAAATGGATACAGGCATGATGTTCTACGATCAAGAAAAGGGTCAATATGTATTAAACGATAACATGATTATAAGAAAGGGTTATGCCCTAAGAGTTACTACATTTAACCCAGGAAAAACTGATATGCTTGATGGAAATGGAGTTTATAGCAAGGAAGATATAGAAAAAATTCAAAAGACTGCCCCTAACATCAAAGTTTTATCACAAAAAACAATCTACTGTGATAGTAGGAATGTTAAAGATGGAAGAAGCACTCAATCAGTCCTTATGTCAGCCTTGGATGGCTTTAATATAGTTAGATATCAAGTATTTACATTCAAGACTAATGATAAGGGAGAGGCTATAGATAAGGATGGAAACCTTGTTACAGATTCCTCTAAACTAGTTCTACTTGGCAAAGATGGCAAGGAATATCTTGGTGATTATAAGTCTAATGTAGAAGCTGTTAAGGAAGATGGGGCAATGTTATTTATTGACACAAAACCTGTAAGCCTAACTATGGACAAAAACTATTTCAATCCATCAAAGTCAAATAAGATTTATGTAAGAAATCCTGAATTCTATCTTAGAGGTAAAATTTCTGATAAGGGTGGATTTAACTGGGAAATGAGAGTTAATGAGTCAGTAGTAGATAACTATCTAATATATGGTGATTTACACATTGACAACACAAGAGACTTTAACATTAAGCTTGATGTAAAGGATGGGGACATCATGGACTGGGGAATGAAAGACTACAAGGCAAATGGATTCCCAGACAAGGTTAAAGATATGGATAGAAATGTCTACCTACAAACTGGTTATAGTAATCTTAATGCCAAGGCTGTTGGAGTTCATTACCAATTCCTCTATGATAATGTTAAGCCTGAAGTAAAAGTTGACCCTGAAGGAAATACTTCAATCGAATATGCTAAAGATAAATTTGTTAGATTTAACATAAGTGATAAAAGAAATAATGACCTAGCAGGAGAAATTCAAGACCAACATATTTATGTAAATGGTAAAGAATATAAGTCTCTTGATGATATAAAAGATATAGGTGATAAAGAGCTTAAAATAAAAGTTGTTGTAACAGATTTTGCAAGAAATACTACCGTAAAAGAATTTACCATAAATAAAGATACTGGAGATCTAGTTGAAGAAAAATCTCAAACAGTCAAAGTTTCTCTTCAAAATGATAAAGAATCAAGTACAGATATAGTAGTTGGTGAAGACTTCATCCTTCCAGCCTACAAGGGAGAGATAGAAGAAGGATACCAATTTGATGGTTGGGAAATTCTAGGAGTAGAGGGCAAAAGAGAGCCTGGTTATGTATTATTTGTAACAAAAGAAACGACTATAAAACCAATCTTTAAGAAAATTGAGGTTAAAAAGCAGGAAGAAAATAAACCTACTTTTGATATCAATAAGAAACAACAACAAACTCAACCTCAAGTAGACCCTAGCCAAACAAATGAGGGAGACGGTTCAACAGACTTACCAAACGAAAACACTTCAAGTCAAACAGATGAACCAAGCGAAAATAAGATTAAAGTTCCTAGTAAGTCAGACAACAAAAATAATGGTAACGAAAGAATAGGTGAATCTGGACATAAGAAAGTAGTTGGTGATAAAAAAGACAAGAAAAATTCAAAAGAAGAATCAAAAACTAATGAATCTTCGAATAAAAATGTGAAAACAGGTGTCTATGGCATATCAAGTGCCATTGCTAGCTTTTTTTCAGCAAGTCTTGGTTTATTTACAACAAAAAAGAAAAAATAAAAACTTTAAAAAGAAGTCGCTAGAAGCAGCGACTTCTTTTTTTTAGGAAAACTTAATGGTTAATTGCAATGTGAGAATAAAAAATAGGACAAAAAACAAAGGTTGGTGCAGATATTTATGCACCAGCCTCTTAAATTTCAAAATTATTATCTTTTGCTATCCATATCAGCCTTTATAGCCTTGGCAAGTTCAGCTATTTGGTCAACTTGCTCAATCTTGACACCAGAATTTATTTTTACATCTTCTCCAATGTAGTCAATCTTTGCGGTTGAAAGAATTTCCTTGGAAATTTCAAGACTTCTACCACCCCATGACCAGTTATTTAAGAAAGATACACTCCTATTAGTAAAGCCAGTACCTACAAGCTCTCTTAGGAAGGCATCCATCTTGTAATATAGACCTGAGTTGTAGTTTATAGGAGCAAAAACTGAGTGAGAATACTTGTGGCAATCACTTATTGGGTATGAAACGTCCCAGTCAGCTACATCGTAAGTTTTGATATTTTCAACTCCCAATTCAGCAAGTTTAGTTGCGAGAATATCAGCAGCTTCTTCTGTATCTCCATACATTGATGCATAGACAATAACAACACCTTCTTCTTCAGGAGTATAGGTGGACCACTTATTATACTTATCCATAATAAATTCTATAGAATCCTTATCAGTATAAACTGGACCATGTAGAGGAAGAATAGCATTTATTGGAAGTCCATCAATTTTCTTGAAGGCATTTTGAACCATTTTTCCAAACTTTCCTACTATATTAATATAGTATCTTCTTGCTTGCTCTAGCCAATCACCCTTGTGGATTACATTTTTAGCATGAATATGACCTTCAATAACGTTGAATGAACCGAAAGCATCAGCAGAAAATAGGATGCCTTCATTTGGCACATAAGTCATCATTACTTCTGGCCAGTGAACCATTGGAGTAAAAACAAATTTAAGAGTTCTTTTACCAATATTCAACTCATCCCCATCTTTTACTTCGTAATATCTATCCTTAAATTCATCGTTATAAAATTGCTCATAGAATTTGAAAGTCTTGGCATTACCAACAAACTTAGCATTTGGCCATTCTCTCATACAAAAATCTATATTTCTACAGTGGTCCGGTTCCATATGCTCAATTACTATGTAATCAAGGTCTTCTCCATTCAAGGCAGCCTTAATATTTTCTAGGTATCTTCTTGTAAAAGCAGCTTCTACAGAATCCATCAAAACATTTTTTTCATCCTTGATTACATAAGAACTATAGGAAACTCCATTTGTTAACTCAAACATATTCTCGAATCTATCTATTCTTCTATCGTTTACACCGACCCAATAGATATTATCTAAGACTTCAATAATATTGTGCATTATAACTCCTTTGAAAACTATTTTATTAACTAATAATATTATACCAGAAATTAATAAAAATGAAATTATATATAAATGATTATTATTATCAGTAATAATCTAAAATAAATTAAATTTATAAATCAATTAAAAAAGTATGTTAGAAATAATTTATTTGGGTATATAATATGTGAAAACTATTACAACAAGTAAAATTTTATAAAATAATTTAAGGAGAAAATAAAAATGGGATATAGTTTACCAAAAGATTTAGAAGAATTTAGAAAAGTCATTAGAAGTTTTGCAGAAGAAAAAGTAAAACCTATAGCCTTCCACCTAGACCAAACCAAAGAATTTCCTAAGGAAATTGTCAAAGAAATGGGAGAGATGGGTCTTATGGGGATACCATTTCCAGAAGAATTTGGTGGAGCAGGTCTTACAAACCAACACTACGCTATCGCAGTTGAGGAGCTTTCAAGAGTAGATGGGGGAGTTGGAGTAATTTGTTCAGCTCATACATCTCTAGGAACTTGGGGAATTAATGAATTTGGTAACCAATACCAAAAAGAAAAATACCTAAAGCCTCTCGCTAGTGGCAAAGTTATAGGTGGTTTCGGACTTACAGAAGAAAATGCAGGTTCAGATTCTGCAGGTACAGAAACAACAGCAGTCCTAAAAGGTGACCACTATCTTCTAAATGGTAAAAAAATATTCATAACAAATGCACCAGAAGCACAAACCTACCTTGTTACAGCAGTAACACAACCAGGCAAGGGCAACCACGGTATATCTATGTTTATTGTTGATAAGGATTTTGAAGGCTTTACTTTCTCAGAACCTTACGACAAACTAGGCATAAGATCATCAATAACAGCAGAGCTTCACTTTAAAGACGTAAAAGTTCCAAAAGAAAACTTACTTGGTGAAGAAGGTAAGGGCTTTAAATATGCGATGATGATCCTTGACGGTGGTAGAATTGGTATAGCAAGTCAAGCCCTAGGTATTGCTCAAGGAGCTTATGAATCTGCAAAAGACTATGCCCTAGCTCGTGAACAGTTTGGAAAAGCAGTTGGACGTATGCAACACAATGCCTTTATTATGGCAGATATGGCAACAGAGCTAAAAGCAGCTAGACTTTTAATTTATGATGCAGCTAAGAAAAAAGATGCCCATCTTCCTTATGGAATGGATGCAGCTATGGCTAAACTCTATGCATCAGATATGGCAGAAAAACTTACAAGCAAGGCTCTTCAACTTTACGGAGGTTCAGGCTTTATCAAGGGAGTGGACGTAGAAAGGTTCTACAGAGATTCTAAAATCACCCAAATTTATGAAGGAACAAATGAGATTATGAGACTCGTAATCTCAGGCTATATTTTCCCAAAACAAGCTAAGAAAGAAGAAGTTAAAAAAGAAGCTCCTAAGAAGAAACAATCTCAAGTAGGAGATAGAAAGCTTGTAATCCTTAAGGGAGACGAAAAAGAAGTCGCTAAAAAATTGGTAGAAGCTCTCAAGGCAGATGGTTTTACTTTCGACAAAAAAGATGTAGACCTAGAAGACCCAATCGAAAGTGCTGAGGGTGTAGTTGTTGCAGGTATGGGAATAGGTGAAGAACAAAACCTAGAAATGTTAAAAGAACTAGCAAAAGAAACAGGTTCTGTCCTATCATCAACAAGACCTGCTGCCCAAGTAAGGGGTTATGTTCCAACAAATAGATTCATAGGTCTTTCTGGAAAAAAATATTCTGGCAAACTCTACATTGGAGTAGGAGTTTCAGGAGCTATGCAACATCTTAGGGGCATTGGAGATGCAGGAACAATAATCGTAATAAATAATGATGAAAGTGCAAACTTCTTCAATAATTGCGACTATGGTATTATAGGAGACTTCCACAAGGTTGTCCCAGCCCTAATAGAAGAAATTAAAAATGCTTAAAATAAGAAGAGGTGGAAATGAAATTCCGCTTCTTTTTATTTGTGGATAAATGTTTGACTAAATGTTTATTCTTGTTTATAATAGTTCTATAAGTATTATAAGGAGAAATCAGATGAAAAAACAAGTTAAAATCAGTCTATCATTGATGCTTGCTTTGGGTATTGGGTTGTTTCCAACAAATGTATCTAAAGCTAAGGATATGAATAGTGAAAACGTTATTGAAGAAAATTCAATTGCAGATGGTCAACAAACGCCATTAGAAGAAATTACAGGCACACAAACAGAAAGCAATGGAAATAGTGGTGTATTATCTACAGAAAACAAGATAGATAATGAAAATAATAAGACGGAAGATGTATCTAATGAGGATAGGTCATCAAATTTAGAAGAAAAAAGTGCAAGCACTCCAGTTACTGATGATCAAAATGATAAAGAAATCATTGATAAAGTTTCTAAAATGACACTCGACGAAAAGATCGGTCAAATGATGATGTTGGAATTTAGAAATTGGGAAGATAAGGAAGGTAAGCTAAAACCAGTAACAGAACTAAACCAAGATATAAAGGATGCTATAGTCAAGTATAAAGTTGGAGGAGTGATTTTATTTGCTGAAAACGTCCAAACTACAGAGCAAACAACAAAACTAACCCATAATATCCAAAAAACAGCCATCGACAATGGACTAGATCCCCTTCTCATATCAGTAGATCAGGAAGGTGGAATTGTTGTAAGGCTTGGTACGGGAACATCCCTCCCTGGAAATATGGCTCTAGGTGCTACTAGAGATAAAGAGCTAGCTTATAAATATGGAAAGATAATAGCTCAAGAAATCAAGGCTTTAGGAATAAATGTAAACCTAGCCCCTGTTCTTGATACTAACAATAATCCTAACAACCCAGTAATAGGTTTAAGATCAATCTCCTCAGATCCGAAATTAGTTGGTGAGTTGGGGGCTGCTGTTATTAAAGGCTTACAAGATGAGGGAGTTTCTGCAGCAGTTAAACATTTCCCAGGTCATGGAGATACTGATGTCGATAGCCATTTGGGATTGCCTGTGGTTAACAAATCACCTGAAGAAGTTGATAAATTAGAGCTTGTACCATTTAAAAAAGCTGCAAATGATGATGTGGATATGATAATGACTGCCCACATATCATATCCACAGCTTGAAAAAGATACGGTTATCTCAAAAAAAGATGGCTCAATAGTTGGTATACCTGCTACTTTGTCCGATGATATTATAACAGGAATAATAAGAAATAAGATGCATTATAAGGGTGTTGTTATAACAGATGCTATGAAAATGAAAGCAATAGCAGATCACTTTGGAGAAGAAGAAGCTGTTATAATGGCTATTAAAGCAGGCGTTGATATTCCTCTTATGCCTGCCTTGATAGAAAAAAGATCAGATCTTCTCAAACTAGATAAGATTTATGCTAGGATAAAATCAGAAGTTGAAGCTGGAAATATCGATGAAAGCCAAATTAACCATTCAGTATATAGACTACTTCACCTAAAAAAAATGAGGAATATTCTTGATAAAAATCAATATAATATTCCACTAGAAGATAAAATTGAAAAAGCTTTGGCAATAGTTGGTAGCAAAGAGCACTTTGATCTTCAAAGGGAAATCACTGATAAGGCAATCACTGTTACTAAAAATATTAATAATGCACTACCGATTTATCCTAAAGCAAAAGAAAAAGTATTAATATACACTCCTTACAATAATGAAATACCAGGTTTTGAATATGGATTTACTAAACTTCAAGAAGAAAATGTTATTGATAAGGATGCTATAGTGGATGTAAAATCATTTTATGAATATAGGAAAGACCCACAAGCTGCGGACGAGATACTAAAACAATACGCAAAGGATTATGATTATATTATTGCTGTAAGTGAAGTTGGAAATGCGAGACATTTGCTAAAAGATAATTGGATTTCTAATATTCCTGATAGATTGACAACTTATGCAAAAGAAAATAACAAAAAATCTGCTATAATTAGCATTAGCAAACCTTATGACTTAGATAGGTATAAAAATGCAGATGCACATGTATTAGCTTATGGAGCTAAGGGAATGGATCCAACTGAAAAAGGAAAGGATCCAGTAAAAACATTCGGTCCAAATATTCCATTCTCATTAGATATAGTATTTGGTAAGGTTAAGTCTCAAGGAAAATTGCCAGTTGATGTACCTGGCTTGGATGAAAATTATAAGTATAACGATAAAATCGCTTATAAATTGGGCTATGGCTTGGAAACTACTCTAAGAAAAGATAAAAAAGAAATAAAACCAGAAGAAAATCAAAATTCAGAAGTTTCAGATGGAAGTTCTAATGATGAGAACTTAGGTTCAAATGAAACAAGTATAGTTGATAAAAGTAATAACCCAGCAAAAGATGATGAAGAAGCTAAAACTGATACCAACTTAAAAAACAAAGACAAAGCATCACTATCAAATGCTAATAAGGAAGAAATAACTAATAAAAATCAAGGACCTAAGACAGGGGTTTCTGGTCTAGGATCTATCCTAGGACTACTAGCTAGTTCTTTAGCTGGTGCATTTGCATCAAGAAAGAGAAAATAGCAAAAAAAAAGAGGCGATGAGCCTCTTTTTTTATAAATTGTTTCTGATGAACTTTTTTAATGCTTCGATTAAGTCGTCTGATGTTTTATAGATTCTTGGTTCATCAAAGGCGTTAGCATCCTTATCTACATAGGATAGACCTGTTATAAGTTTATTTATATACATAAAATCATTTTGGAAAACATCTTTTTTTATTTCTATAAGCTTATCGTCCCTATCGTTTCCAGTAAGCCTAATGTCTGTATATAGTTGGAAAATTGGGATTCCTCTCTCAAAAGCTATTCCCATTTCACCAGCAAGCCCTAAGTCTTCCGTATCCATAAGAGCTATCAGAAGATCGGATTCTTTTAGTCTATTATAATCAGCTAATAAAATATCAGATCCACTTGCAAATCCAGCGGCTTTATCATTGATTGTTAGATTGTCAGCTGGGTTGTAGAGGTCAATTTTTTCTTTGAATTCTTCTTCGAGAGCATCTTGAACTTTTTTTGCTTGCAATCTTTGACCTTCTATAAATAAATCGCATCCTAAATATATTTTCATTTTATCACCTCACTTTTATTATAGCAGATAAATTATTATTAAGAAAAATTTACTAATCCTTTTTTATCTCATATAATAGGAAGAGAGGTATTTATGAAAAGAAA
>NZ_CAMXYR010000044.1 GCF_947253225.1 uncultured Anaerococcus sp.
TACACCTGTGTTAGGTCGTCGGCAGCGTCAGATGTGTATAAGAGACAGAGGCCTACCTTAAAACAAGTATGGGTGATGCCGTATTAGACAAGGTTTTGGTAAAGTACAAGGCAGTTGGCGATATAGTTGAAGCAATCTTATATCATGATAGAAATCAAGTTCTTAGGGCAAGTCTTAATTTCCCCTTTGAAATCGGCACAATTCACTCTCTACAAGCAGTAGATGTAGATAAAAAAGGTGTTTATTTCAAGATAAAAGAAAATAGGAATATTTTTATGCCTTTTGAAGAAAGAACCTATAAGGTATTAATGGATATGACCTATCCTGTTGCTTTTAAGGAAAATAAGAATGGATATGTTTATCTAACATCAAAGATTAGAGAGCTTTTATCAAATGAGCACTCCTATAGGGAGAATGATGAGGTAAGTGGGAGAATATATTCAATAAATAAGTCAATTGGAGCTTTTATAGCCCTTGAGGATAAGTATGATGCTCTTTTAAGAATGAACGAGCTTAGGGGAGTTCATATAGAAGGTGAACTTATAGAAGCGAGAGTTAAGGAAGTAAAGGCAGACGGAAAAATTGAACTTTCTTTAAGACAAAGAGCCTACCTACAAATGGATGCGGATAGCGATAGGATACTTGATTATCTCTATGACAATGGTGGTGTTGTAAATATATCAGATAAGTCGTCACCAGATAAGATTTATAATGTCTTTAATATGAGTAAGGCCGCCTACAAGAGGGCTCTAGGAAGATTATATAAGAATAATGATATAATAATATATAATAATAGGATTGAATTGAAAGAAGGTATAAATGGAAGAAAAAAATAAACTTTTAGCTGAAGTTAATGGCAAACAAATTCATACAAGTGATGTTTATCAATTAATGGCTAATATGGAAGATGGGCAAAGATTTAATAACGAAGAAGGAATTAAAGTTCTTGCAGATGAGATAGTTAACCAAGAAATCTTACTAAAAGACGCCCTTGACTATAAGTTTGACCAAGAAGAAGAATTTGTAAAAGAGCTTGAAGCAGTTAAAACAAATATGTTGAAAAATTATGCTATGCATAAGATTTTTAGCCAAGTTAAAATAGATGAGGAAGAGATAAAAAAATATTATGAAGAAAATAAAGATACATTAAATCCTCCAATTCTCTACCAAGCCTCACACATATTGATAGAAAATGAGAATGAGGCAAAAAAAGTCAAGGAAGAAATAGATGGAGGACTCGATTTTGCACAAGCAGCTAAAAAATACTCAATTGATCCATCTAAGTCAAACGGAGGGTCACTAGGAAAATTCCCTAAGGGAGTTATGGTTAAAGAATTTCAAGATGGTCTTGACGGATTAAAAGTTGGTGAGATATCAAAACCAGTAAAATCACAATTTGGTTATCATATAATCAAGCTCGAAAATATAGAAAATGTTAAAACACCAACCTATGATGAAATTAAAGACCAGGTTGAACAAAGGGTACTTATGGTAAAAAGACAAGAAGCTTACCTAAAGAAGTTAGATGAATTAAAGAAGGATGTAGAAGTTAAAAAATACTACTAGGTAAAAGTATGGATTATGAATCACAAATCAGTAATCTAAATAGGTATATAGGAGCTAATCTTCCAGAAAATGGAACAATTAAATCTATAGAACAACTTATTATTGATAAGGCTAGAAGTTTGAATCTTGAAATAATAAAATTTTCAGATTGTTACTATATAAAAAAAGGTGATAATCCTAAGGCTCTCTTACACCTAAACTTAGATTACTCCAAGCAAACGATGAAAGTTTCTTGGGAAAATGAAGGTGAAAATAAAATAATAAAAGCCAACTTCAGTATAAATTTGATTACTTCATTTCTAGTTATAACATATTTATTGACTGAATGTAGTAGTAGTTTTGATATTTTACTAACTCACAACAATATCCACATATCTGATAATAAGTATACAGAAATTAGGGACATACTTAGGACAGACAAGATAATTAACTTGAATTTGAGACAGGGTTCATGTGTGGCAGATGAATTTTCAGGCTTAAAACTCTTATTAAATCAGGTTAAGGTTGATAGGTTTGTTCCAGATTACTCATTCAAAACATATAGACTTTCCCTAGATGACTTAACTGGCGGACATGCAGGAGAAGAATCCGACAAGGTCAAACTTAATTCAATAAAACTTTTGATGACAATAATAAGAAAAATTAAAGCAAAAGTTGATCTTGACATAGTTTCGCTTGTTGGTGGAGAAAGGTATGATTTTATACCATCAACTGCGTCTTTAGACCTTATTGTAAATGAGGAATATGAAGCTGACCTTATAAATATATTTGAAATTGTAAAGAATGAAACTATCGAGAAAAACCTCAAGTATGAACCAGATTTAAAATTGACCTTAGTTCAAATTGAAAATAAAAAACAAGATCCGATAACTAAAGAATCATTCAACCATCTAGCTTCATTTATTGAGCTGATACCAATTGGTAGTTACTTTGTAAACTCTGTCGATGACCAAATAGTAAGCTCATGTAATCTTGCTACTGCTAGGAGTTTGAGAAATAATATAAATTTAATACTCGTATTAAGGTCATTGTCAGATGAAAGTATGAAGGCAATGGTTGAAAAATTTAATCTTGCTGCAACGATTTCTTCATCTACGCTAACTGAAAGATATCATATAGATAAATGGAAAAATAATGATAACTCATTGACAGATATTTTCAAGTCCTCCTTCAGAGAAATTAGAGGAGAAGAGTTCAAAGTTATAAAGACTCAGTACTCACTTGATAGCAGTATTATATTTAAAGGTTTAAATGTGAAAATAATATCACTTGGGGTAAAATATAAGAAAGGTGATGATGTTTATTATTCATTTAGCAATGATATATTAAATACAATTATCATTCTTGAAAACGTATTTAACGAAATTAACTAATAGTTAGGAGAGACTATGACAGAAAAATTTAATCTACATGGTCATGAGGTAGAATTTGGTAAGAACGAGGGAAAGGCAATAATTGAAATAGGTTTTGATGAAAACACAGATCAATGTTATCTAATTGATATATTTACAGTTGATGAAACTGACTATGTAGCCTTACTTTCAAGCGAAAGTTCGCAGGTTTATCTATTTTACTATAATGATTCTTTTGATAATGAAGAAATTAACCTTCAGATTATAGAAGATGAAGAAGAAATGGAAGAAGTTTTTCATCTATTTAGTCACTATTGGGACGAGGAAGCCTTAGATAATCTTGTAGAAGATTATGAGAGTGACTTAGATGAAGATGATGTAATTGATGAATAATATACCCTATTATTCTGTAAGTGAGTATTATAAGAATACTTATGGACAAAAAGTATATAAACTACCTATAAAATTATATCTTACTTGCCCCAACAGGGATGGTGCTTGTGGGAGAGGAGGTTGTATTTTCTGCTCAGAATCGGGAGGTTCGTTTGAGAATCTTCCTTCAACTATGACGGTTGAACAACAGCTGGCAAGTAATAAGGAGTATATAGGAAGTAGATATAAAGCGAGCAAATTCATTGCATATTTTCAAAACTTTTCAAATACTTATATGACGCTTAAAGAGTTTAAAGAAGTAATAAGAGCTTGTAATAAGGATTATATCGTAGCTATTGCAATTTCAACTAGAAGTGATTGTGTTACTCGTGATAAGTTGATGTTTTTAGAAGACTTTAGGAAAGAAACTGGCATTGATATTACCTTTGAACTCGGACTACAAACGGCGAATTATAGAAGCTTGGACATCCTCAATAGGGGAGAGTCCTTGGCTGATTTTATAGCTGCTGTAGCCTTATTAAATGAATACAAAATAAGAGTTTGTACTCATGTAATCTTATCCTTACCATGGGATGATTTAAGAGACGTGATAGAAACTGCTAGGATAATAAATTCCTTGAAGGTCAAGGAAGTAAAAATGCATTCTCTTTTTATAGTAAAGGGAACGATGCTTGATAAACTTTACAAAAAAGGTGAAGTAGATATGATTAGCAAGGAAGATTATCAAAGAAATGTAATAGAATTTCTTCGATATTTAGATAAGGATGTAGCTATCGCACGACTTGTAGGTAGAGCACCGAAAGAAGAAACATCTTTTTGTAACTGGGATACATCTTGGTGGCTTATAAGAGATGAAATAGTGAAGTATATGAATTACAATGGAATTGTTCAAGGCGATAAGAGCAAAAAAATAATTTTTGATAAAATCAAGGGGGAATAATATGATTTATTTAGTATTAGGCGAACAAGGTGTTGGAAAAACAAAATATCTAGTTGAAGAAGCTAACAAAGAAAAACAAAAGGGAAATAACAATATTGTTTTTGTGGATGCTGATGATAGCCAAATTACAACACTAGATTATAAGGTAAGACTTATAAATGCTAAAAGCTATAAGGTAGCTAATGTTGATGGTCTTTTAGGATTCTTGGGTGGTATCCTTGCTCGTGACTATGATATTGGAAAAATCTACATTGATGGAATATATGACATTATAGATATTAATAAGGATAATATTGAAGAAGTTTGCCAAAGACTTAGAAGCTTATCTGAATATTCAAAATCTGACATATACCTAGGCTTAGATTGGACAAGTAAAGACGTTCCTAGCTCTCTAGATGCAGAAGTTATTGAATTGAAACTAGAAGATTAGTTGTAACCGTCTCGCTTGAGGCGGTTTTTTATTATGAATATAGAAGAAACAAAACTTAACATATTTGAAAGTTGGAGAAAGGAAATCATTGATTTATTGGATGAGTCGAAGATAGATAAGGATGAGTTCTTAGATTTGAATTATAATTTTATAAGAAAACTTGAACTTAAACCATTTGCACAAATTGATAAACTTCAACAAGCAATTTATAATTACCAGTATTACAATATAATGGCGAAAAAATGCAACTGCGAAGCCAAACTCTATCAAAATATTAAGAAAAAAAAGAAGAATTACAACAAATTAATCAATGATAGGGAAAATTTCTACTACCTAAAAGATTTAGCAACCCAAAGATTATTAGAAATCATTGATTATAAAAACCTTGAGTCATATTTCATAAGTCTCAAATCCAAGAGACTACAGGGGTTTATTTTTGAGATTAACGTCCTTAATATTGAAAAACTTGTGCTTCATTCCAAAAATAAAAGAATTTTGGAAAAATTGAAGGATAAGGGAGTCTTTTGTGAAGAAGCTAGAGCTTCTATAATTGATTCATATGTCAATAAATCATATTAATTATGATAGAAATTCAAATAAATGAAAATGATGGTAACCAGCGCTTTGATAGATTTTTGAGAAAGTATTTTGAAAATGCTCCACTTTCTGTCTTACAAAAAAATATTAGAAAGAAAAACTTCAAAATAAATAATAAGAGAGCTAAAATTGATGATTTTATTTATGCCGGCGACTTTGTTAAAATGTATATCAAGGATGAAGACTATAAAAAACGGCTTACTAAAACTGATTTTACTCCTAGAGATTTTAATCTAGACATAATTTACGAGGATGATAATCTTATCATAATGGATAAAAAAGAGGGGATGTTGACCCATAGTTCTTCAAGTAAAGACTATGGAAATAATTTGGTTGATAATATGCTTTCTTATTTATACAAAACTAAGTCTTTTGACATGAGTGATAAGACCTTTAAACCAGCTGTTGTTAATAGGTTAGATAGGAATACAGCAGGACTAGTTATAGGAGCAAAAAATGCTAGGGCTTTAAGGAGTCTAAATAAGTCTATTAGAGATAATAAGATAGATAAATATTACCTTACTATTGTTAAGGGTAATATTGCGAAAGATTTTACAATTGATACCACTATTACTAAGAATGAAAATAGGAATAAAATAAAGAAATCAAGTGAGGGTTCTCACATAAGAACATTTTTCAAGCCCTTATCAAGCAATGGAAAATATACTCTTCTGGAATGTAAGCTTGACACAGGAAAGACCCACCAGATAAGATTTTCTCTGATGGAAAATTCTACTCCAATAATTGGAGATAGGAAGTATGGAAGTGAGTCAGTTAATGAAAGGCTTAGAAAATATGGAGTCAATAATCAAGTTTTATTAGCCTATAAAGTAAGGTTTGGACAAATCGATGAATTAAGATATTTAGAGGGTAAGGAATTTTATTCGCATAAGAAGAGTAAAGTATTAAAATTAAAAGATGAAATTTTTACTAAGGAGTAGTTATGGGAAAGGTTATTGGAATTGATATCGGCGGAACTAAGATAAATGCGTGTCTTATTGATGATGAAGGAAAAATTCTTGAGAGAAAAGAAGTTCCTACTAATGCAAATAGGGGAAGAGAAGTAGTTCTTGAAAATATTAAGAATGCTATCTACGCCCTTTCTTACAAAGAAGCAAGTGCTATAGGGATTGGTACACCTGGTTTTATTGATTCAGAAAATGGAATAGTAACATTTGCTGGAAATATCAAAGGGTGGACAGGTCTTAACTTAAAAGAAGCAGTAGAAGAGTTTGTCGACGTTCCTGTTTTCGTAGAAAATGATGCTAATATAGCGCTAATTGCAGAAAAATGGATTGGTGCATGCAAGGATTATGATAATGTAGTTATGATTACACTAGGAACTGGACTAGGAGGAGCAATCTATACCAAAGAGGGTGGACTTTTAAAAGGTTCCCACTTCCAAGGAGCGGAGCTAGGTCACTTGTTACTACATCCAGGTGGAGATCCTTGTACTTGTGGTCAAGATGGATGTGCAGAAAGTTATTGCGCTGGAACTGCTTTGACTAAGGATTATGAGAAATTAACTGGTAAAGAATTAAGTGGTCAAGCTATCTTTGACCTAGTTGATACTGATGATGATGCTAGAAAAGTTTTAAACAATTATCAGTCAAATCTAGGCTATCTCTTAACATCTCTTAGAAATATTTTTGATCCTGATGTTATAGTAGTTGGTGGTGGAGTTATTCATGCTAAAGATGTATTCTGGGATGGTATGATTGAAAAATTCCAAGAATATTGTAATAAACCAGGCGATGTAGAGATTATACCAGCCCAATTTTTGAATAATGCAGGGGTGATAGGAGCTGCCAAAATCGCCTTTGAAAGGAATACTAATGGAAAATAAAAAAATATTAATTGTAGATGATGAAGATCCAATTAGACAGTTTATGAAGATTAACCTTGACTATCAAGGTTATCAAACAGTGGAAGCTGCTAGTGGGGAAGAAGCAATTAAGATTTTTGAACAAGAAAAACCAGCTGTAGCAATCCTTGATATAATGCTTCCAGGAATAAGTGGATACGAGGTTTGTGAGAAGATTAGAAGCCTATCACCAATGACTGGGATTATAATGGTATCTGCAAAGTCTCAAGATATTGATAAAATCCTAGGACTTGAAAAAGGGGCTGACGACTATATTATCAAACCATTTAATCCCCAGGAACTTATTTTAAGGGTGAGATCTCTTATGAGAAGAGTTAATTTGGTTCAAACAGATAGCAAGGAAAAAGGCAAAGATAATATAACAGATGGACCTTTTACCTTAGATGTATATGCAAAAAGCTTTTATAAAGGTGATAGAGAAATTGATGTAACCCCTACAGAGTTTACCATTCTTCAAAACTTTATTAAAAATAAGGGAAAGGCAATGACTAGAGATGAAATTATGGCTCAAACATGGGGAGAAAATTATAGTAATGACACTAAAATAGTGGATGTAAACATTAGAAGGATAAGGGCTAAGATTGAAGAAAATCCAGCTAAGCCTGAGTATATTGAAACAGTTTGGGGAACAGGCTATAGATGGAAATAAGAAAAAGTGAAGAATTTATAGAAAGAGAAATTAAATCTTACAATAATGAAAGTCCAAATGAAAGTATAAAATTTTCTGTAATAAAAATAATAATGGTATTTGTATTTACTGTTGTTATTGGATTTGAAATTTTTTCTTTTAATAGCATTAGAACCTATTATGAATCTGCCTTGGCTGACTCTATGAAAAATCAGGCTAGAATCAACCAGCTCCAATACAGCAACTATATGAACAGGTATGACTTATCTGATATTATCATAGGCGATAAGAATATTTTTTATAGACAAAATGAAACCCAGGTTCAAATTCTTGATAACTCTGGTGTTGTTTTGTATGACTCTTTAGGCTCAGATGTGGTTGGCAAAAAACTAGATAGTTTTGATGTTAATTCTGCTATAGAAGGCAAGCAAGATTTTTCTAAAAGTAAGAGAGAAGGCAGTGGAGAAAAAGTTATGTCTTTATCCTACCCCCTTCTATCATCTGACCAACAAGTTGGAATTATTAGACTTACGAGCTCCTTAGACAAAGTATCAAAGAGAATTACTGAGGATGCTTTTTGGTATGTTTTATTTGGAGTTGTTGTAACAATTGCCGCTCTTATAGTATCATTTTTTGCAGCAACAAGCTTTGTTAGACCAATAAATGAGCTGATTGGTGTTTCCGAAAAGCTAGCGGCTGGTGATTACTCTGTAAAGGCTGAAGTTAAGGGCAATAATGAGATATCAGAATTAGCTAGCACCCTAAATAATTTGAGTGATAACATTATAAAAAGAGAAGATATGAAAAATGAATTTATCTCTTCAGTATCTCATGAACTTAGGACTCCACTAACATCTATAAAAGGCTGGGCAATTACTCTTCAAGCTCCAGAGATCCAAAAAAATGAAGATATGATGGGCCAAGGTCTAAAAATAATAGAAGATGAAGGAGATAGGCTATCAATGATGGTTGAAGATTTATTGGATTTCTCAAGACTTTCATCATCTAACTTTAAATATAATAAGGAAAAATTAGATATTGTAGAGTTAAGTAAGCAAGTTCATACTCAACTTTTCCCTAGAACAAGTAGTCGAAACATCGACTTTAAATTTGTGACTATTTATAAGAATCTACCAGTCTATGCAGATAAAAATAGAATGAAAGAAGTCCTTATAAATATAATTGATAATGCTATTAAATTTACAGAAGATGGTGGAGAAATTGACCTTATTCTAGATCAAGAAGACGAGAAGGTTCTCATAACTATCAAGGATAATGGCGAAGGTATTAAAGATGATGAGATTGCCTTTGTTGCAAGCAAGTTCTATAAAGGTTCATCTTCTAAATCTCAAACAGGTCTTGGTCTTTCAATCTGTGAAGAAATTATAAAAGCCCATGGTGGAAAATTAGTAATTAAGAGCAAGCACAAAGTTGGAACGTCAGTAATAGTAGAAATTCCGAGGTTAGAAGATGAAAAAGTTTATTAAAAACTTATATATATTAATAGTAATATTAGTTTTGACTTCCTGTACAAACTCGGATCCAGAAGATTTGAATAGTTTAATACAGACACCCAAGCAAGATGTTCCATCCATAGCTGGAACACGGAAGGTCGTTGAAGTTGATGGAGAGATGAAGGCGGACAAAGAAGTAAATTCTAAGGTTGGGGATTTAATATATATAGATAAAAATTTAGTTGCTATAGGAGATAACTACGCTTTTCCACCTACTTTTTCATCAAAATATGTAAATTTATTAAAATATTTTAAAAACAGGGGCATCGAAAATAAGAAAATAGATAAGAAGGAAAATGTAACAATAATAAATGCTTCTCAAGGTCAGCTTTTTGCTAAAGACTTTATTAAAAAATCAGATACAAAGTTATTATTTATATCGAATGATACTTTAGTTACACTAGAAAAAATTTCAAATAAAGTGGATAGCAAAGTAATTAGTGAGTACTCTAAGAGAGCTAGCAAAGAAAGAACTACAACTCAGGATGGGGAAGAAGTCGCAGAGGATGTAGCTTTGCTAATTGGAGTTAGAGAAAGAGTGGATAGTTCTAATGATAATTCAGTTTATAATTATTATACTTATCTACTTAGAATAAAAGATGATAATAGCATCACATATAAAAAAGTCTACAATATCTTCATAAAAAACAATGAAGAATATTGGTCAGTTAATGCAAAAAATAACAACATAACAAATAATTATGATGAGATACTATCATATCCTATTAGATTAAGAGATAAAATGAATGATTCAACTGTCAGAAACAAATATTCTTTTAAGAATATAAACCTAGACATGAGAATAAATTATGTATCTAGCGATTTTATATCTATTGATTATACTAGCTCTGAAAATAATAATCCTATTAGAAAGTATGCCATTTTTGAAACAAAAAATTTATCTGACCAAAACTTCATGTCATTGGAAGAATTTACAGGTGAACAAGATTCTGACCTAATTTTTAAGGAAAGAGTTCAGGAAGAAGCAGACACGAATTTTAAGGAGATTAATCAAGGAAGCATTGCCTTTGATAATACTAATTTTGGTATAGTTAGGAATCAAGGACAATGGATATTTCAATCATCAATATCGGCGGGAGATGGTGAAAGTTTTGTACAAAATTTCTTCCCAATGGAAATAGCTATTGGTAATCAAATGATTAATAAAACTACTAAAAAGAATACTATAACAAGGGATCAAGTTAGAAATATTAATAGCGAGTTTAAGGATTATTATATTTTAGCAAATGGAAAATATATTGTAATTCAAACACCTGATGAAATTTTGGTTCACAGAATAAAGGATAGCCTTATTGACAAAAAACCGATTTATTCTATACCTACAATCAACTCTTCATCAATTGTTAGTATTGATGAACAAACAGGAACAAGTGCAGAAAATCTAGAATCAGCTTTCACAAATTATAATAAAATTATTGAAGATTATAAATAATTTATTTGACTAGAACTTTATTTTTCTGTTATTATTTTAGAAGGAGAAAATATGGAGTTACTCTTTGCAAGTGGAAATAAAGACAAGCTAATAGAAGTTAGGGAAATGCTCGGAAATGACCTTATAAAGATGCCGAAGGATGTTGGAATAAACGACTTTTACGTTGTAGAAGATGGGAAAACCCTAGAAGAAAATGCCTACAAGAAGGCTCATGCTTTGTATGAACTCACAGGAAAGCCAGTTTTTGCAGATGATACAGGGCTTTTTGTGGATGCTTTGGAAATGAGACCAGGCATCTATTCACACAGGTATGCTGGAGAAAATGCGACTTATCTTGATAATAGAAACAAGCTTTTGGATGAGCTTAAAGATAAGTCATCAAGAAAAGCTTGCTTTAAAACTGTTATAGCTTTTATAGATTCAAGCGGTAACTGCCATTATTTTGAGGGAATATTGAATGGAGAAATTACCAAGGAGGAAAAGGGAGTAGGTGATTTTGGCTACGATAAGATTTTTCTTGCTGATGGTTTTTCTAAGACTTTAGCAGAAATGAGTGTTCATGAAAAAAATCAGATATCTCACAGGGCAAAGGCTATGCAGAAATTCAAAGATTTTTTAGGTGAGATATGAAGATTTTAGTAACAAGTGATACTCACGGTATGTATGATACAATAAGTGATTATATTTTATCTAACAATGATATTGACTTGATGATTCACGCTGGTGATGGGCTGGAAGATGTTAAAAACATTTATTACGAAACTGGAATAAACTACTACGCAGTTAAGGGGAATAACGATTATTTTTCTTCAGGAGATTATGAAAAGGTAGTAGATATTGGCGATAGGAGAATATTCCTTTGTCATGGACATAAATATGATGTTGACTATACCTATGAGCGTTTGCTAGAACGAGCTAGTGAGCTTGATTGTAGTATCGTTATCTTTGGACATATCCATATTTTTGTAAACGAAGTTAGAAATAATATATTGCTACTAAACCCAGGTTCACCAACTTTACCAAGAGATGGCAGTAGAGGTTTTGTAATTTTAGATATAAATGATAAAATCAACGTAACTAAAGTTAGTGTTAATTAAGGGAGGAAGTATGACTGGACTAATAAATTTAGTTTCTCAATATTCATCAAGACTGGCAATATTACCAATATTTTCCATTATAATGGGTGCAGTTTCTGTTATCCTATATTTTATTAGTAATAAAAGAATTGTAAAATACATTCCATCTTTTGGAGTTGGTATTATTTCAATAATTACAGCTATAATTTCCTTAGCTACCTTTACGAGTAAGACTGGCTTGAATATGGCTTGGATTGCTATATTTTTGGGAAGTTCTGCTTTAGTTGGAATAATATGTGCATATGCTATTGAGCTTATTATGCAAATAAAAGAAAAAATGGAAGGTATGGATGGCTTAGACGTATCGAAAGTTAAGTCAAAGCAAAGAGTAGCAAAAAAACGTCAAGCTAGCAAGAAAACTAGAAATAAGGGAGCCTAGGATGGGGAAAAGACGAGCTGCATTTTTTGATATTGATGGAACACTTTTTAGAAATTCTCTACTTGTAGAGCATTTTATTAAGCTTAGTAAAGATGGTATACTTAGGGATAATCCTTGGAATGATGAAATTGGACCTTTATTTGAAAAGTATCAGAATAGAGTTGGTGCTTATGAAGACTACTTAGATAAGGCGGCCTTAGTTTATCAAAAAAGCATGGTTGGTCTTGATAGGAAGGTAATACAAAAGTACTCAAAAATTGTAATTGAAGAAAATAAAAATAAGGTTTATTTGATTACTAGAAAAGCCGTAGAAAGACATAAGGAAAATGGGGATTTAATTTTCTTTATCTCAGGGTCTCCAGACTTTTTGGTAGATTCTTTCGCAGAATTTTATGGAGCAACTGAATCTATTTCGACTGCTTACATCTTTGATGAAAATGATAAATTTACTGGTAAAATAAATCCTATGTGGGATGGAAAAAGCAAACTTTCAGCAATTAAGGATTTGGATAAGAGATATAACATAGATTTAGAAAATTCTTACTCATATGGTGATACTAATGGCGACATAACTATGTTTCAAATGGTTGGAAATCCTCACGCCATTAATCCTAGCTATGAGTTAATAGAGAAACTTTATTCAGATGAAGATTTAAGGAATAAAGCTGTTATAAAC
>NZ_CAMXYR010000045.1 GCF_947253225.1 uncultured Anaerococcus sp.
GTACTATACCATCCCTAACGTATATTTAATATTTAGTTAATATAGCATTTCATATGCATCTGCAAGTTCATATTGTTTGCCACAATTATCCTTAAAAATAATTTATCAAAATCAAATATATTATTTTATACAAAAAGATAATATTCTTTTCGATTAATGCATTAATGAAAGAAGATAGATAGATTAATACCCCCAAGAGGAAGTTTAAAATTTTAGTAAAGTTAATCAAAGTCCAAAACTTCTATGACTTCCTCAAGAGAAGTTGTTCCATTAAGGACTTTGGCAAGGGCATTTTTCATCATTGGTTCAAAGTTTTGGTCTGCTAAGGCCTGGTTTAATTTCTCCTTATTTAGGGGAGTTGTCTTTATGATTTCTTTTATTTGCCTATCAATGAGGATAACTTCTTCGACAGCCTCTCTACCCAAGTAGCCATTGGTACATTTAGGACAGCCTTTGGGTCTAAAGATTTTTTGGTCTTTGTCGATTTCGATATACTTCTTTAGAATTTCATATTCATAATCTGTTGGGATATCTTCTATCTTGCAGTCGCAAAGCTTACGGACTAGCCTTTGACTTGCTAACAGGCTTAGGGCAGAAGTTAGGAGGTAGTTCTCGATTCCCAAGTCCTCAAGCCTTATTACTGAGGATATTGCATCTCTGGTGTGAAGGGTGGTTAGGACAAGATGACCAGTAATTGCTGCCCTTATTGCTATTTGAGCAGTTTCTATGTCCCTTATTTCACCAATCATAATTATGTCTGGATCTTGCCTGAGAATTGACCTTAGTGCCTTGGCAAAGCTTAGGTTGATTTTGGTATTTACTGCTACTTGATTGACACCTTCTATCTTGTATTCTACGGGGTCTTCAACAGTTATGATGTTTTCCTTACCAGTGTTAAGTTTATTTATTAGGGAATAGAGGGAGGTAGATTTACCAGAACCTGTAGGACCTGAAAAGATTATCATTCCAGATTTTTTGGTAAGATTTTTTGAGATTTTTTCTTTTGATGGTTCAGAAAAACCGAGGAGATTTTTAGTTTTTTCAAAAACATTAACTGATAAGATTCTAATAACTAATTTTTCCCCGTTTACTGTATTGATAGTTGATAACCTAAAGTCTATGTCGGTAAATTCTATAAGTTTGAGGTTAGCATCTTGGGGTAGTCTTCTTTCTGCTATATCCATCTGAGCCATTAGCTTGATTTTTGTTAGGAGCTTCTCATAGTTTCCCCTAGCAAGTCTCATATATTCGGACAAGACTCCATCAATTCTCATCCTTATTTTCCCATAACTTTCAAAGGCCTCTATGTGGATGTCGCTTGCTCTTTTTTCTATAGCAGCTCCTAGGAGGTCTCTTACAAACTTATCGATATTTGTACTTATTTCTCTTTCGTCTGCCATTAGTTGCTCCAATATTTATCATCCAAAGCCCTATACCTTATTGCCTCAAGGAGGTGATTTTGGCTAATTTCATCACTTTGGTCTAGGTCAGCTATTGTCCTTGCCATTTTGATCACCTTATTGAAAGATCTTACTGAAAAATTGTATTTATTGAAAGCTATCTTGGCTATTTTTTCTACATCTTCACTTAGGTGAATGTATTTTTTCATTTGGTTAGTATTTAGCTCGGAATTTGTTGAAATTGGTTCATCCCTGTACCTTTCTCTTTGGATATTCCTAGCTAGGACTACTTCTTTTTTGAGGTCTTTAGATGATTTTGATTTGCTATCATCCTTCAAGTCCTCGTATTTTACAGGTTTTATTTCAATATGGATGTCGATTCTATCGAGGATTGGAGAGGATATCTTGTTTAGATAGCGTCTAATTTCATTAAAAGAACAGGTGCATTCCTTGAGGGGATTTCCATAATTGCCACAAGGACAAGGATTCATGGCGGCAACTAGGATAAAATCGGCAGGATATTTGACTGAAGCTTGGGATCTTGCTATATTTATTTCCTTATTTTCTAAGGGTTCACGCAGGGCTTCAATTACATTTTTCCTATATTCTGGAAATTCGTCCAAGAGAAGAACTCCCTTGTGGGCTAAGGTAATCTCTCCAGGTCTTGGGACAGAATGACCGCCACCAATGAGGGCAACTTCGCTTGATGTGTGGTGGGGAGCCCTGAAAGGACGCTCATTTACCAAGTGCCCACTTTCAAGCAGTCCCATGACTGAATAGATTTTCGTAACTTCAACTTTTTCATCAAAGGTCATATCTGGTAGGATTGTTGGTAGATGTTTGGCAGAAAAAGTCTTACCAGAACCTGGTGCACCAATCATTAGGACGTTGTGGTTGCCTGCGGCTGCTATTTGGAGGGCTCTTTTGAGGTTCTCTTGCCCCTTTAGGTCTTTGAAGTCATAGGGATAGGATATTTCCTTGTCTATTTTACTTAAATCTACATGGTAGGGGCTTTTGCTGGTTTCCTTGTTTATGTAGGAGATTATATCGTTTAAATTGTCAAAAGGATAGATTTCTACATCAGAAATTATGGCACACTCGTCCTTATTGGCATCAGCAAGGATAAATTTACTAAAACCAAGTTCACGCATAGCTATAACCATGGCAAGAGCACCCTTTATTGGGATGATCCTACCATCAAGGGAAAGTTCTCCTAGGAAAATATAATCTTCATAGGGAAGAGTGATAACTCCCATGGATGCTAAAAGAGAGATGGCAATGGGAAGGTCTAGCTGAGTACCTTCTTTCTTGAGATCTGCTGGGGAGAGATTTATGGTAATCCTTCCTGCTGGGAATTTATATCCTGAATTGATGAGGGCGACTCTTACCCTATCCTTGGCTTCCTTGATTGAAGAGTCAGGAAGACCTACTATATTAAAGGAAGGAAGTCCTGATGTTATATCAGATTCGACTTCCACCAATTTTCCATCAAGACCAATTAAAGTTGTAGTATTAGTTTTTGAATACATTGTTATCACCTAATCCTAGTATATTTTGGTATTTTAAGAAGTCCTCGTGGGGATTGGCAGTATATGATACATAGTCCCCATTCATATCTGTAAAACCAACAAAACCACAGTGAAGAAGCTGGTGGTCTAGGTTGAACTTGTGTTTGATGTTGCCGTAGACTGGATCTCCCAAGATTGGATGGTTGATGTGGGTCATGTGAACTCTTATCTGGTGGGTTCTCCCAGTTACAATCTTAACCTTGACTAAGGAAAAACCATCCCCTTCTTTAATAACTTCGTAGTGGCTTATGGCTTTTCTGCCAGAAGGTCTAACAGCCATCTTTCTTCTGTTGTGTGGATCCCTATCCATAAAAGTTTCTATTGTCCCAGTTTTTTTATCAAAATTACCGAAAACTATGGCGTAATAAAGCTTATCGACCTTTCTTGTTTCAAACATCGTCTTAAAATATTTGTAAGAATCGTTATTTTTCGTAATGGCTATAAGACCAGTTGTATCCTTATCAAGTCTATGGACAATCCCAGGTCTATCATCTCCACCAATATGAGATAATCCGTCATAGCCATATCTTTCCAAAAGACCATTGACTAGAGTACCTTTTACAATTTTCCCAGCTGGATGGACTATAACATCTTCATCCTTGTCGATTATCGCATAGTCTTCATTTTCAAAGACGATTTTAAGGTTCATCTTCTCTGGTAGGATTTCGGGTACATCAAAGAGCGAATCACAAATTTCTATCTCATCACCTTCGCTTAGCTTAAAGCTTGGCTTTATAATTTTGTTATTTACTTTTATTTTCTCATCCTTGATGAAGTCTTTAATCTTTTCTCTAGGAATTTCTTCCAGCTCATCAGATATAAACTTATCAATTCTAATTATTTCATCTGCAATCATTATCATGTCTTTATTATATCATCTAAGACTTTAATCTTAAAATAATTTCTAGCTTAGAAATTAATGCATCGGTTGTAAATAACAATCCTTTAGGAAAGTACATAAATAAATAGAAAAATTTATAGGGCTATAAAACGTCAACTTATAACCTACACAAATCTATAAATCATAAAAAATCAATAAAATATGATAATAATTATTTAGTTATTCTATTGTTTATTGAAAGTAAGGGATGAACCTTTTGTGAGGGTAGAGCAAATAAAAAAGCTTAGTTTGCAAAGACTTGGATTTGTTCTATAATTATTATAGTGATTAAAATTATAAAGGAGAGAAAATGAAATTTATTTCATGGAATATTGATTCCCTAAATGCAGCCCTAACAAGTGATTCAAATAGGGCGAAGATGACTAGGGAAGTTCTTGAAACTATAAAGAAAGAAAATGCGGATGTAATTGCCCTCCAAGAAACAAAATTGCCTGCTTCAGGCCCTAACAAAAAGCACAAGGAAAAGCTAGCTGAATTATTTCAAGCTTATGATTATGTGTGGGTTTCATCAAGAGAAGACGCTAGAAAGTCTTATGCTGGAACGATGACTCTCTATAAGAAGGGTCTTAGCGTTAAGGAGACTTTTCCTCAAATTGATGCACCAGATACTATGGATGTGGAAGGAAGGATAGTAACCCTTGAGTTTGATGATTATTTCTTTACCCAAGTCTATACTCCAAATGCAGGCAATGGTCTAGTAAGGCTTAGTCAAAGGCAAGTATGGGATGAAAAATTTGCAGATTATCTAGCTAGCCTTGATAAGATAAAACCAGTAATTGCGACTGGAGATTTCAATGTCGCACATACTCCAATTGACCTAGCTCATCCAGAAAACAATACAAGATCTCCAGGATTTACAGATGAGGAAAGGTTGGGTTTTAGTAATTTATTAAAAAGAGGTTTCACTGACACCTTCAGATACCTAAATAAAGACCTCAAGGGAGCTTATACTTGGTGGGCTCAGAGGGTTAAGACAAGTAAGATTAACAATTCAGGCTGGAGGATAGATTATTTTATTGTTTCTGATAGAATAATTGAAGATGTCAAATCATCAACCATGATAGATTCTGGAGATAGACAAGACCATACGCCAATTATGCTTGTGATAAGAGAAAAACTGGCCTAGAGCTAGTTTTTTTGTGGAAAAATTTAAAGACTTCTAGTGGAAAATTTTATTTATAGAAAAAGAAAAGCAATTTGAGTATAATAGACAAAGATTAAAATATAAAGGAAGATTTATGGAGAATTTTAATATACCAGAACATGTTGCCATAATTCTTGATGGAAATGGGAGATGGGCTAAGAAAAGATTTATGCCTAGAACCTTTGGTCACAAGAATGGGGCAGATAATGTTGTAGATATTTGCCTATATGCTAAGGAGAGAGGGGTCAAATATGTTAGTCTTTATGCTTTTTCTACAGAGAATTGGAAAAGACCTGACGAAGAAGTTGGCTACCTGATGAAGTTGATTATTAAATTTTTGAATGATAAGCTTAGGATTCTTATGAATGAGAATTGCAAGGTTCAATTTTTGGGTAATCTCGATATTTTGCCAGAAGCAACCAAGCAAATATGCTTAGATACTATCGGAAAAACTAGGAATAATGATGGGATAACCTTAAATATAGCCCTAAATTATGGGGGCAGGGCAGAGCTTGTTCATGCTTATCAGAAAATGATTGAAGATGGTGTGAGAAAGGAAGATATTAATGAGGAATTGATTTCTTCTTATCTCTATACTAAGGGTCAACCAGATCCAGATTTATTGATTAGACCTGGTGGAGAGTTGAGGTTATCAAACTTTCTCATCTACCAACTAGCCTATGCAGAATTGTATTTTACAGATACCTTGTGGCCTGACTTCACTAGGGAGTCTTTTGATGAGGCTTTGGAAGAATTTGCTAGAAGAAATAGAAGATATGGCGGTTTGTCATGAACTTAGTTAATAGAGCCATAGGTGGAGGGATTATCCTTTTCTTATTGATTCTTATAACATATCTTGGGAAAATTCCACTAGCTCTTGGAGTTTTGATTTTTTCTTATATTGCCTTACATGAAATGAAGGATGCCTTGGCAAAGATTGACCTTAGACTTCCCACAAAGTTATTGTACCTAACCAATACTTTGATAATGGTAGCAGCCTTTGTAAATAATTCTGACCTTTACATAGCCAGTCTTGTGGTTTCAGTCTTGGTTATGATGATTTATATAATTTTTAATGAAAAACATAGCCTTTATGACGGCTTTGCAACATCCTTTGTATTGCTTTATGTATCATTTTTGATGAGTCATATTCTGAGGATTGGAGATATTAATTACGTTTGGCTTTTATATATTACTGCTTGGGGGTCTGACACCTTCGCCTACCTTGTTGGATCAACTATAGGCAGGCACAAGATTGACCTTATAAGACATATTAGTCCTAACAAGACCATAGAGGGGTCTATTGGTGGGATAATTGGCGCTTGCATTTTAAATGTGATTTTTGTAAAGGAGTTCCACCTAGGAGTTGGGATTTATGAAGTAGTTATTTTCACGGTTCTTGCAGCTATTTTATCGCAAATTGGTGATTTGATAGCCTCATATATCAAAAGAAAAACAGGTGTCAAAGACTTTGGTCATATAATTTATGGCCATGGGGGTATCCTAGATAGGTTTGATTCTATGCTATTTATTGCTCCAGTCTTGTATCTTTTTTCAATATTTTAAGGAGATTTGATGATTAAAATTATTATTGCCATAGCGATGTTCTTGTTTTTGATATTAATTCATGAATTTGGACATTTTATTGTGGCTAAGTTATCTGGGATAAGGGTAAATGAGTTTGCCATAGGAATGGGACCTGCCTTTTATTCCAAGCAAAAGGGCGAGACCCTTTATTCTTTGAGAATGATTCCCATGGGTGGTTATTGTGCCATGGAAGGGGAGGAAGAGGAAAGTTCTGATCCGAGAAGTTACGATAGGGCAAGGCCTATAAGCAAGTTTCTTACTATTCTTGCAGGTCCTATGATGAACTTGATTTTAGCAAGTGTAATATTTTTTGTGGTTGGTCTTAATACTGGAGTTACCACAACTAGCATAGGAAATTTCACTGACAATTCTCCAGCTAAGCAAGCAGGCATGGAAATAGGAGATGAGGTTGTTGAAGTAAACCATACAAAGATAGAGAAGTTTTCTGAAATATCTGCCATAGTTAATGCTTATTATAAGGATAGTGATATTAAAGAAAAAATTGATGTTAAGGTTTATAGGAAGAGTTCTGGCAAGGAAATGACATTTTCTATTGCACCACAAAAAGAAAATGGTAATGTATTTTTCGGAGTAGAATCTCAACTTAGAAAAGCAGGAGTATTGGAAGCTATAAAGCTAGGCCTTGTGGAAACTATTAAAAATATCATCATGATTTTTGTGATTTTAGGTAGGCTATTTACTGGTAAAATCGCCTTATCAGCCTTATCTGGTCCTGTAGGAGTTGTAAAAGAGTTAGGCAATCAAGCACAAAATGGTCTTATGAGTCTTTTGTACTTTTTAGGATATATTAGTGTAAACCTCGGAGTTTTCAATCTCCTTCCAATACCAGCCCTAGATGGGTCAAAGCTTGTTTGTGCCATCTATGAGATGCTAACAGGAAAGACAGTTAATAAAAAAATCGAAGAAAAAGTTACTATAGGTGGTTTTGTCGTTCTAATCGGCTTAATCATACTAATTTCTATTAAAGATATTATTTCATTATTCTAAAGGAGAAAAAATGAGAAAGAAAACTAAGAAGATTTATGTAGGAGACGTTGCAGTTGGAGGTAACTCTCCTATTTCTGTTCAATCAATGACAACAGCTAAGACAAGCGATGTTGATGCAGTTGTTGAGCAAATTAATGCTCTTGAAGAAGCAGGTTGTGATATAGCAAGGTCTGCTATAAATTCTATTGAAGATGCTAAGGCAATTGGGGAAATTAAGAAAAGAACGAACCTTCCCCTAGTGGCCGATATCCAATTTGATTATAAGCTTGCTCTAGCTGCTGTAGAAAATGGATGCGATTGTCTAAGATACAATCCTGGAAATATTGGTGGCTCTGATAAGGTTAAGCTTCTTGTTGAAAAATGCAAGGAGAAAAAAATTCCTATAAGAATTGGAGTAAATTCTGGTTCGATTTCAAGAAAAGTTGTAGACAGGTTTGGAGGAGTAAATGCCGATTCACTTGTGGCGTCTGCTCTTGAGGAGGTTAAAATCCTCGAAGATCTTGATTTTTACGATATAAAAATTTCTGTAAAATCATCTGATGTTAATACAATGATAGATGCCTATAGGAAACTATCTGAAGCTGTAGACTACCCTCTCCACTTAGGGGTTACAGAAGCAGGTCCTCTCTACCAAGCCCTTGTTAAATCGTCAATAGGAATTGGTTCGCTTTTAAAAGATGGGATTGGAGATACAATCAGAGTTTCTATAACAGGTGATATCTTAGAAGAGGTTAAGGCAGGAAAGGCAATCCTCAAGGCTCTTAACCTAAGACGTGATGGTCTTGATATTGTATCATGTCCAACTTGTTCAAGAACAACAGTCGACCTTCCAAGTATTGTAAAGGAAGTTGAGGAAAAAACTGGAGGCCTTGACATATCATCAAAGGTTGCGATTATGGGTTGCCCTGTAAATGGACCTGGAGAAAGCAAGGAAGCAGATTATGGTATTTCAGCTGCCAATGGAATGGGATTTTTGTTTAAGGATGGAAAGACAATTAAGAAAGTCAAGGAAGAAGAAATTGTAGATACCTTGATAGAAGTTTTGCAAGAAAGTAAAGAAAATGAAAATTGATCTGGCAGATCTAATTGAAATAGAAGCTGGTTTGTTTTTTGTAAGACAGGCAATCTATTACCAGAAAACTAATACCCTAAGCCTTGAAATTGAGGCTATGACCTATAATTTCACAAGAGAAGCAAGGGAGAAACTGTACGATTATTTTTTCTATACTAATCTGGAAATAAATATTTCAAGGACAGATGGTTCTTTAAGCGAAGAAAACAGTGAAGATGAACCGATAGGTTGCGAAAATTTAGAAAAAAAGGGGGAAAAACCTGCTGAATATGAAGAAGAAAGCTATCAAGAAAAGTCCTCTACAGAAACTGAACTTCTTATCAAGGAGAGGGAACAGAAGGTTCGTGATCAGATAGACTTGACTGTCCAAAGTATGCAAGAAGAAAAAAAGGAAGAAATCCTAGTTGAAAATATTAATTTTGGAAAAAAAATAAAAAATGATGTAATAAATATCAAGGATATCTATGAAAGAAAGGGCGTGGCAACTGCATTAATCGGAAAGGTGTACGGGCTTTCAATTTTTGAAACCAAACAAGGATATTTTATCTACACATTTGACCTTGAAGATAAGACGGATGCGATTTCTTGCAAGATATTTGCCAACCAAAAAAATAATTTCAAACTCCAACAATTCAAAAATGGATTAGAAGTTATGGTTGAAGGTGTCCTAAACTATGATGGATACGCTCACGAAGATGTTTTTACTGTTAATTCTATGGTAGATGCCATAATCTCTAAGAGACTTGATACTGCTCTTGATAAAAGAGTAGAGCTTGAAATACATACCAAGATGACCAACTTGGATGGATTTGTAGACAACAAGGATTTAATCAAAACGCTCAAAGCGTGGAAGATGGATGCAGTTGGAATAACAGATACAGAGACCTTGCAGGCACTTCCTGACCTTTACGATGCCTTGGGCAAGGAAGGGATTAAGATGCTTCCAGGAGCTGAGCTTCTTTTGGTTGAAGATGATTTAAGAGTTCTAACCAACCTTTCAAATAAGGAAATTCCTGAAGTTAAAGATATAAAGGAGCAGACTTTTGTTGTTTTCGACTTAGAAACTACAGGCCTTTCCAAATACAAGGACAGGATAACAGAAATAGGTGCAGTAAGAGTTGAAAATGGGAGAATTACAGAAGAGTACAACCAACTCGTAAATCCTGAGATGGTTATTTCTGAAAAGATAACAGAAATAACGGGGATTACCAATGAAATGGTGGCAGATTGTCCTAAAATAGACGAAGCCTTGCCAGAATTTTTAAAATTTTGTGGAGATGCCATCCTAGTTGGTCAAAACACCGACTTCGATGTGGGCTTTGTAAGGGAAAATTGTTACAGGATGGGAATTGATTTTAACCCAATTTATCTTGATACCCTTCCAATGGCTAGGGCACTTTTTTCGGATATGAAGAAGTTCTCCCTAGATAAGATTGCAAGAAAACTAGAAATTCCAGCCTTTAACCACCATAGGGCAAGTGATGATGCAAGGGCAACTGCTCAAATATTTATCAAGATGTTTGATAGAATTATGGCTATGGAGGCAATTGATTTAATAAATATTAATAGCTTAGAAAGCCATTGGCCAAAAGCAAGACATGAGTATTTTTCAGCTACAGTTTATGCAAAAAACAAGGTCGGTCTAAAAAACCTCTACAAGCTTATTTCAGAATCTAGGATGAAATATTTCAATAACGAAGCTAAAACTCCATTATCAGTTCTCGAAAAATACAGGGAAGGGCTGATTGTCGGTTCAGGTGCTGATGAGGGCATGCTCTTTAACTACTTGATAAATAAGAGAAATACAAAAGATATAAATAAATTAAGAGATTTATTTGATTTTTACCAAGTTGCTCCACTCGATATTTTTGCCGATAGGGTCAAGGGGGGAAGACTTAGAGATTTTGACCAAGTTAGGGAAGTTAATAAAAAAATTGTGGATCTAGCTAAGCAAGATAATAAACTTGTTGTGGCAAGTGGAGCTGTAAGATACTTGGAAAAAGATGATTATATATTGAGAAATATCCTTCACAAGGGTCAATACTTCAATTATCATGAATCAGAACCCCTCTACTACCTCAGAACAACTAAGGAAATGATTGATGATTTTTCATATCTAAGTCCCCTTGACCAAGAGGATGTTGTAATAAGAAATCCCAAGAAAATAGTAGAGATGATTGAGGATGTACGACCTATACCAAAGGGAACTTTCCCACCTAAAATCGAAGGCTCAGACAAGGAACTTAGGGAAACTTGCTTTAAGAAAGCCCATTCGATATATGGCAACCCTCTTCCAAAAATCGTTGAGGATAGGCTTAATCGTGAGCTAAACTCCATCATATCCAACGGCTATGCGGTTCTTTATATAATCGCTAAAAAACTTGTAGGTAAGTCTAACCAAGATGGTTACCTAGTTGGCTCTAGGGGTTCTGTTGGTTCATCTTTTGCAGCAACTATGGCTGATATCACAGAGGTTAATCCACTTTCTCCTCACTATATTTGTCCATCATGCAAGCACTCTGAGTTTTTTGAAGAGGACTTACTCGGATCTGGAATTGATTATCCAGATAAGACCTGCCCAAAATGTGGCACCATGATGAAAAAAGATGGACACAATATACCATTCGAAGTTTTCCTCGGCTTTGAGGGAGATAAGGAGCCAGATATCGACTTAAACTTTGCTGGAGAATACCAACCAACAATTCACAAGTACACAGAAGAACTTTTTGGTGAAGGAAAGGTCTTTAGGGCTGGAACAATCGGTGCTATCCAAGACAATACTGCCTTTGGTTATATCAAAAAATATAGCGAGGACTACCAAGTTGAATTTACCAATGCCCAAGTTAGGAAAATTCAAAGGGGACTAAAGGATGTCAAAAGAACAACTGGTCAACACCCAGGAGGACTTATAGTTGTTCCAGATGACATAGAAATTTTTGATATCTGCCCAATCCAATATCCAGCAGACGATGGAAGTGGAGATATAAAAACAACTCACTTCACCTACAACATGATGCACGAAACTCTCCTAAAACTCGACCTTTTGGGTCACGATGTTCCTTCCATAATCAGAGCCCTCCAAGATTTGACAGGGACTAATCCCTTGGAAATCACCATGGGTGATCCAAAAGTTATGAAGATTTTCTCATCAACTGAAACCCTTGACATAAAACATGATTTTTCTAATAATGAGATTGGAACCCTAGGCATACCCGAATTTGGAACGAATTTTGTAAGAGGGATGCTCAAAGATACTTTTCCAACCAAGTTTTCAGAAATGACGAGGATTTCAGGTCTATCTCACGGAACAGACGTATGGCTAAATAACGCCCAAGACCTAGTTCGAAATGGAACTGCAAGCTTTGATGAGATAATATCAACCCGTGATGATATCATGAACGCCCTCATTCAACAAGGACTTGATAAGAAAAAATCCTTCTCCATAATGGAAACAGTCAGAAAGGGTAAGCCTTTATCTGACGAAATCCTTGACTATATGAGGGAGAACAAGGTTCCTGAATGGTATATAGAATCTTGTCTAAAGATTCAGTATCTCTTCCCAAAGGCTCATGCTGTTGCCTATTGCTTGATGAGCTACAGGATTGCTTACTACAAGGTCTACTATCCAGAAGCCTTTTATGCAACATATTTCAATACCAAAATTAACGACTTCAAATATTCTACAATCATAAAGGGACTAGAAAGTATCCAACAAGCACTAACAGAAGTTAAAGATAATTTTGACCTATCCCAGAGAGATAAGCAAGTTAGAACGGTTCTTGAAGTCGCAGAGGAGATGGCAGCAAGGGATATCAAATTAGAAAAGGCTGATATCTACAAATCTCACGCCAGCAAATTTCTCCTAAGTGAAAGGAAAGGATACATTCTACCTCCTCTCTCAGCAGTCGATGATGTGAGCGAAGCCATGGCTTACGACATAGTAAGGGAAAGGGAAAAGGGTGAATTTATATCAATAGAAGATTTGAAAGCAAGAACTTCCATCAACAAAAACGCCTTAACTAGCCTAAAAAACTTTGGCATAATAGATGGTATCCAAGAAGAAAATCAAATGTCTCTATTTGATGGATTGTTTTAAGTAAAATACAGAGAAAATAATTAAAGAGCCGAAAGGCTCTTTTACTTTTGAGAAAAATAAAACCCACATTC
>NZ_CAMXYR010000046.1 GCF_947253225.1 uncultured Anaerococcus sp.
GCTTATAGTAGATAAACTTAATGAAAATCCTGACAGGGAAATCATTTTTGAAAATAAGCTCTCAAACCAAAATATAAAGATTAAAATGGATAATAATTTATTTTATAGGATGCTTGAAAATATCATAAAAAACTCACTTATTTATACTGATGGCAACATCAAAGTTAGTATTTCCGATTCAAAAGATAGATTATTTATTAGTATTTTAGACGAAGGATGTGGTATGTCTGAAAATATTATTCAAAGAATTAGTGAAGAAGATTTGACTAATATAACAAAGCACGGGCTAGGGATTTTCATTTCTAAACAAATAGCTGAACTACATGATGGGTCTTTTAGGATAGAAAATAAGGCTAAGGGTCTTGAAGTAACTTTTATCTTCAATCCTATCAATTAAAAGTTTTCTTATTTGTAATAAAAATTAATTGGCTTAACCCATATCTTCTTCTGGCACAATTATGTTATTGAAGTGTCAGATCCAAACTATGGGTTAAGCTATTTCTAATATTCTATCGAGTTATTTACTTTGTCTTATATTAAATACACATGCAGAGAATCCCTTAATTTTTATAAGATCTCCCCTATCAAGTGTCCCATTTATATTTCCATCTCCACCAAATTTTAAATCCTCAGTATTAAAAATTTCACTCAAATCATAAGGACTCTTAATCTCATAAGCTATATCTGTAAAGTTAACTACTACTAGGCTCATGGTCTTTCCAATTTTTTTCTTGTAGGCGTAAAGGCTATGACCTTCACTATCTAAAAGCTCAACCTCACTTGAAGAATCACTTAGAGTCTTTTGACTTGTCCATAAGCTAACTATCTCCTTATAAAAGTCATTGATTCCTTCAATCTTTTCTCCTATGTTTTCAAAGTCAAATGTATCGAAGGCAGAAAAAGTTTTTAGATTTCCACTATCATCTCCCATAAAAAGCATCTTTGGATTTTTTAATGTATATAAGAAAGTATATAGAGCCTTTAGCTGGGCAAATTTGTTATCATTTCCATACATCTTCATAGGCATATTTGCCTCATTCTGATAAGAATCTACATAGGAAAATCCTAAAATTTCATCAGAGTTTTCATTTATTATCAAATCATTAATGTATTTTTTATAATCATCTCTCCTAATAGGTTGGTCTTTCATCATATTTATAAGAGTTTTAGACCTATTATCAAAAACCTCACTAAAACCAAGATTCATATCATAGGTTCCATTAAAAGATGCTAAGGCTAGGGCTTTCTTTGCTTTAATATAAGTATTTATATCTTTGATAAATTCTATCCACTCCTTATTTACTCCCCTAGAATCATCCCCTTGCCAGAATATAGAATTTTCAATTGAAGAAAAATATATTCCATCAACCTTATAGTCGCTAAGATAATAATCTATGGCAGATTTTATGTAGGACTTACAAGAACCTTCAGTAATATCAAAATTTATTTGTCCAAAATAATTATATAAAATATCCTCATAAGGATAATTGTATAGGTTATTCCCATCAAAATCTTTCAACCCATAAATATCTGGATCAAATTCACTGATATCCATTTCTATGATTATTTGAATGTTCGCCTTATGAGCTAGGTCAATAAATCTTTTGAGTGAGGTAAGCTTTCCATATCTCCTAGAATAGGAAAATAAATTTAGGGAAGAATAACCTAAAGACTTATAATTTTGGTATTCATTTACAGGCATAAGTAAGATACTTGAGTAAGAATTATTTTTAGCATGCTTTATTATTGCATCAAAAACCTCTTTTTCACTTTTCCCTTTGTCCTTAAACAAAGATCCTAAATGAATTTGTAGGATATTTTTAGGGCTAGCTTCTTTTTTCTTGTACTTAAACTTATAGGATTCATCCACAATTAGGCATGATTTTTCTTCATAGATAATAGCCTTGGCAAAGGGATCGATTTTTTTGACTTCTCTTTCACCATTTACGATAAGATATTGATAACTATCTCCCTCCTTTGCTCCATCGATACTTAAAGAAAATACCCCAGTAGCATACTTTCTCATGGGTGATTTTTCCCAATTATTAAAGTCTCCTAGTAGATAAACCTCATCTGCCTTTGGGGCAAGCAATCTAAATATATATCCTTTTTCTTTCTTATGAGCACCAAAGAACTTGTACCCATCAAAAGAATTCCCATCTAAATAATCTCTTGTATTCATAATATGCTCCTTTAAGTCATTATACTTTACTTTGCTATATAAAAAAAGCAGGTCTATTCACCTGCTTTATAAGTATCAATCATTTTATCTGCAATTTCTATCATCATGGAATTAACCTTCTTAGACCAGTCAGGATCTGAAGCATAGGATGTCCCGATTCCTTTGGCGGAAACTCCATTAAAATATGTGCCATCCTTATTTAGGTACTCTTCCTTCAAATGTTTAGCGACTGTATCTATAGAATCTTTTGGTTTTTTGAAATCACTTGCTAAGTTGTATGGGTCATGGTCAATAGCATTAAAACCAAAAAGGTTATTTTTATTCTTAAATAGGTCGCTAGTTCCATTACCAGTTTCATGTTTAGCCATAGCCATAAGTAGTAAAGGATTAATTCCGTATTTTTCAGAAACGTCCTTAAAATCTTGACCTAAACCAGCTAAGCCCGTGTCGCTTAAGCCGTATTCCAATTCCTTAGCTGTAAAAGGTAGATCCTTTAGCAAATAAAAATAACTCTTGGAATTTGCATTATCAACTCCGATTTCAACAACTTGGTCTAAATCTTTTTCAAGCTTATCAAATCTAGCCTTTTTCATATCAAAAAGATTGAATGTTTCTCTATTAATTTTTTGCAAGCCAAAATACATAAGGTCTTTTCTCTTATCAGAACTCGCATGAGAAGTAGAATCACAAGCAAGAATTACCAAAGAAAAGGCAAATGTAAGAGCTAATATTTTTTTAGTAAAATCTTTTATCTTCATAACTCTCTCCTTATCTATCAAACATTATATTATATTTTATAGATAATTCAAGAATTATTCTATTTTAGTGATCTCGAACCAGGTTTTACTGGTGGGATTTGTTTAAGGTCCTCTGGAAGGTCATCTTCATCCCAAGTCTCTACATCAATTTTTGTAGCTGAAATAATAGGGATGGAATTTATTTCTTCTTTCATAGACCTATTTACAAGTGAAGTTAGGGCAAGAACTTTACCACCATTTTCCTTAATCACATCAACCGTTTCGAAAGATGATTTTCCTGTTGTAATGACATCCTCAACAACGATAACATTCATTCCTTCTTCGATTGTAAATCCACGTCTTAAAGTCATCTTGCCATTTTCTCTTTCAGTAAAAATAGCATTTACTCCCAAGGCTCTAGCAAGTTCGTAGGAAATTATAACTCCTCCCATAGCAGGACCTACACATAGATCGACTTTTAGGCCCTTTTCTTTGATTTTTTTTGCAATTATTTTTGCTACTTCCTCACAGTACTTTGGATTTTCGATTAATTTTGCACATTGAATATATCTATTTGAATGCTTGCCACTTGATAAAATAAAGTGGCCTTCTAGTAGAGCATTTGATTTTTTTAATAAGTCTAAAGTTTTATCCATTAATTTCTCCTAAATAATTCCAGTAATTTCACTTAAATTTTCAATATTTTCTTCTTGCATAAAAGACTCAATTCCATTTATTATATTTTCCATTGACCTATAATCTATAAAATTTGCAGTTCCAACTTGAACAGCAGAAGCACCTGCCATAATAAACTCGATAGCGTCTTGGTAGGTCATTATTCCTCCCATACCAATTATTGGTAACTCTATTGCCTTTTTTGCCTCATAAACCATCCTTATTGCAATTGGTTTTATGGCAGGGCCAGATAAGCCTGCTGTTTTATTAGAAAATACTGGCTTTCTATTTTTAATATCTATCGCCATAGCATTTATTGTATTGATTAACGATATCGCATCTGCACCTTCGTCTTGGGCAATTTTTGCAAATTCTCCTATTGAACCTACATTAGGAGAAAGTTTCACAATTAGAGGCTTGGTGGTCGCCTTTCTCACTTTCTTTATCACTTCTCTTGCTTTTATAGGATCTGTTCCAAAAGCCATCCCCCCTTCCCTTACATTGGGGCATGATATATTTAACTCAATCATATCTGAATTAGTTAAATTTAATATTTCAGCTCCCTTTACATAATCAGAAACGCTATGACCTCCTAAGTTTGCTATACATACAGTGTTGAATTTCTTCATAAAGGGAAGTTCTTCTTCGACAAAATAATCTATACCTGGATTTTGCAAGCCTATTGAATTCATAATACCTGATGGAGTTTCATAAATTCTAATTCCCTTGTTACCGAGATTCCTCTTTAGAGTAAGTCCCTTGGAACAAATTCCTCCAAGCTTGTTTAGGTCAAGATATTCTGCAAATTCTTTACCAAATCCAAAAGTCCCACTTGCAGCAATAACAGGATTTTTAAATTCAACTCCCCCAATTATAACTTTTGTATTCACCCAAAGACCTCCTTAGCGTCAAAAACTGGTCCATCTTTGCAAACTCTTACAAAATCTCCATCTGATTTTTCAATAGTACATCCAAGGCAAGCTCCAATCCCGCATGCCATATGAGCTTCCATTGAAACTTGCATTGGCACATCCTTACACTTTTCATAAAGTGCCCTTAACATAGGATTAGGCCCACAAGCATAAATAAAATCATAAGTATTTGAATCTATCTCTTCTGTAATAAATTTCTTATCCAAAAAAGCTGAAGTTGTTACAAGTTTATCAACGAAAGGCTTAAATTCATCCATAAAATAAGGTTTTTGGGCAAAACCTGCATAGAAATCACATTTTACACCAAGACTTTTTACTAGATAAAGTAGGGGTGCAATACCTATGCCGCCACCAACAACAGCAATTTTCTTCTCATCTTTTATATCAAATCCATTTCCAAGAGGACCGAGAAGTTTAACCTCAGTACCATTTTTAAGATTTTTCATAATTTCTGTTCCCTTGCCAACAACTTGATAAAGAAAAGACATCATCCCGTCCTTCTCATCACATATTCCGAAAGGTCTTGATAAGAGTGGATCATTTCTGAAAGATTCGCACCTAAACATAAAAAATTGTCCAGGTTTTGCTTGCAAATCACAAGCTAAAGTCATCATATAAACATCAGAAGATACTTGCTTATTTTCAATAATTGTTGCTTTTTTATAGGACTTCATTAGCTTTTATTTCCTTATATGTTTCTATGGCTTTTTCCCTTGCATACAAACCTACTTTACCTTTTCCGTCTTCATAATTTTGCCAATTTTTAAGAATAGCTCTTGAGGAATTTACTACTCCACCGTTAAGGTTTGTTAAGAGTTTATATACATTTAGGCTATCGGCCTTTTGCGCACCAAAACCCGGAATTAGGAAAAACATTTTACCATATCTTTTTCTAATCTTTTCTACTTCCTCGCTATGAGTTGCACCTACAACAAGACCTATAGGACCATATCCATTCTCACCAAGATACTTTTCGTTTATCTCTCTCATCCTATCTCCTACCTTGTAGAAGAATTCTTCTCCACCTACATCAAGAGTTTCAAAATCTTTTGCCCCTGGATTCGAAGTTCTGAGAAGAACAAAGATTCCTTTATTGCCTTCTTTTATGTATTCTTCATACGGTTCAATTGAATCCATCCCCATATAAGGATTTAAAGTTATAAAATCGCACTCAAAATCTCCTGTAAAATGTGCCTTAGCATACATCTGTGCACTTGCTGCTATGTCTGACCTCTTCACATCTCCAATAGAAAGAAGTCCCTTATCTCTAAGATAAGCTAGAGTTTTTTTATAGGCAAGCATACCTTCTATGCCATAGGATTCGTAGTAGGCGATTTGAAGTTTATAGATAGCACATACATCCTTTGTATAATCTATAATTTCCTTATTATAGGCGAAAATCGCATCGACTACTGACCTTCCCTCCTTCATCTCTTCAGGAATATAAGCAAGGGAAGTATCAAGTCCTATACATACAAAACCATTATCATGCACTTTTTCATACAAGCTATCTATTATCTTCATATTTTAAGCATCCTTTCTTGTAAACTTTCTTAATTCTAGCTGGTAGCTTCTTTCCAATCATCAAAGAGTTTTTGGATTTTGATTGAATTTCATCTTCTCTGTAAATATAATCTTCATCTAAGTCTACTAGGACAAAATCCGCATCATACCCTTTTGCAATTTTTCCTTTATTCAGACCTAAAATTTCTGCAGGTCTTGTTGCCATGATTTTAACTAATTGGTTTAGTGAAATAATCCCACTCTTAACTAATACTTCATAGCAGGTTGAAAAGGCTGTTTCTAATCCGATGAAACCAGGAGCCCCTTTTTCCTTTTCTTCCTTGCTATGAGGGGCATGGTCTGTTGATATTGCATCTACATAACCTTCCCTAATCATTTCTATTAGGAAGTCCTTGTCTTTTTCTTTTCTAATCGGAGGATTTACCTTCATTTCTTCTCTCTTCTTGTCAGAAAAGTAGAGGTGGTGGGGAGTTACTTCACAAGTTATTGGAGCGCCCAAGTCCTTAAAATATTTTATTGCAGTCATAGAACCTTTAGTTGATACATGGCAAAAATGAATTGGATAGTTAAGTTTGTAGGCATAATAGCAATCTCTAAGAGTCATCGCATCCTCTGCTATTTCATAATCCTTAGAAGATACCTTAGCAACTTCTTCATGAAGAGCCATTTTAATTCCCAAATCTTTAGCCTTAAGAATAGCTTCATACATCAAATTATCATCATTTACCCCCCTACCATCATCTGAAATAAACTTAACGGACTTTGGCAAGCTATCAAGGTGGGATAGGCTTTTACCTTGAAGATTTTCAGTAATAGTATAAACTTGGTTTATATCTATTAAATTGAGCTCCTTAGCTCTTTTAATGATATCTTCATAAACATCTGGACTTGATACAGGAGGGTTAGTATTTCCCATAAGCAAAACCGAGGTATATCCTCCTTTAAGAGCAGCCTTTGAGCCTGACTTTAAATCTTCCTTGTAGGTAAAACCAGGATCCCTAAAATGAACATGAAGGTCGGTAAAGGCTGGAATGAGAGCTAAATTTTGGCAGTCTATTATCTCGGTATCCTCATCTCTTCTAAAGTCATCTACTATTATTCCATCTTCAACATAAATATCTTTTCTTGAAATAATTTTAGCGTCAAAAGCGTAAAGATTAGTAAAAATTTGTTTCATTTATTCTTCCACATCATAAATATGGCCACAGTAGGCACACTTGTAAGTTTTCTCTTTCTCATCAATTAAGATAAACTCACTTTCTACATCCCTCTCACTAGTCGAAATACATTTAGGATTTTGACATTTCAGAAATCCTCTTACAGTTTTTGGTAGACTCAAACTTAGCTTATCAACAACTTTTTCATCCTTTATGATATTTATAGTTGCACTTGGATCGATTATAGAAACTATATCTAAGTTTATGTCGATATTATTAGCAATTTTTAAGATATCTTTCTTGCCGTGTAAGGTTGATTTTGCATTTAGGATAATAGCAACTTCGTCTTCGATTTCACTAAGGTGAAGTTTTTCAAAAATTTCCATCCCATGGTTTGGTCTAATATGATCTATTACAATTCCATCTTTAATACTAGTTATTTCTATCATTATTTGCCTCCAAAAGTTTTAAAATAAGCGCCATTCTAACATACATACCAAATTTTACTTGCTTAAAATAAACTGCCCTTGGATCATCATCTACTTCTGTAGCAATCTCAGTTACCCTTGGAAGTGGGTGCAAGATTATACAATCATCCTTGGCAGTTTTCAATTTATCTTTATCCAATAAATAAGAATCCTTTAGCCTTGTATATTGGGCTTGGGAGAAAAATCTCTCTTTTTGGATTCTTGTCATATATAAAATATCTAATTGGTCAATTACATCATCTAAACTTCTAACTTCTTCATAATTATTGTTTCCATCTGCAAATACTTCTTTCTTAACATATTCTGGTAATTTGAGTTCTTCAGGAGAGATTAGAATAAATTTGTTATCAGGAAACAAACTCATAACCTTTAATAGAGAGTGAACAGTCCTACCATATTTGAGGTCACCACATAAGCCAATAACATGGCCAGATAAGTCATTTTTGTAATTTGAAATAGTTAGGATATCCGTTAGTGTCTGAGTTGGATGTTGATGTCCTCCATCTCCAGCATTTATTATCGGACAGTCAGCAGTTTTACTTGCAAGATAGGCTGCGCCTTCTTGAGGGTGACGCATGGCGATAATGTCAGCGTATTGGCTTACAGTTCTGACTGTATCAGAAAGGCTTTCTCCCTTTGTTGATGAAGATACATTTGCATCAGAAAATCCTACAACAGATCCACCTAGTCTTAGCATAGCAGACTCGAATGATAGTCTAGTCCTAGTTGATGGCTCAAAAAAAAGAGTCCCTAAAATTTTTCCATCAGCACAATGAGAAAAATCATCAGGACTCTTATAAATAGAATTACCTAATTCAATTATTTCCAATAAATCATCTTTACTTAAATCGTACGAATTTAATAAATTTTTTATAGATATCATCGTTTACTCCTTAATTTTTTCATATTATATCACGAAATAAACGAAAGTCAAAATTTTTTTACAAATCTTCTCTAAGTTCAGTTATAGACTTATTTGTAACATTAGCCTTATCAATAGCTAAATCGGTAATTATTTCATCAATCTTTGATTGATTAGTAAATTCTATCTCCATATATGGGTTTGGATATGTTTCTTTATCCCATATGTCGATATCAAATCTTTGGTTTTTGTATCTATAAGAAATTCTTTCTTTTTCACCTTTGTATTCAAGCTCAATTCCCATATGTTCAAGTATTCTCGTCATCATAGTTACAGAATCAATATGGGTTGTATATTCGTTATTTATTCTAACATCAGAAGATGTTTTAACCTCCTTAAAGGTAAGCTCTATCTCTTTGTCATCAGTATCCTTGAAGGTTGTCTCCCTAATTCTTAAATAACCATCCGAAAATTTACCTTCTCCTTGAGGGATAAAGGTGTAATTTTTTTGAAATTCATGGTTTATTTTCTCAGCCCCTAAGCTTTCTAGCTTTGCAACCATTTCCTCAATATTAATGTTTAAAACTTTTACTTCAATTTCTCTTTGCATTATACAATCCTCACTGGCATGAAATCTATATAGTCTCCTGCTACGCAAAAAACATCAATGCCATCAACTTTCCCTTCTTTGATTAACTTGTGTCCTACTCCATGAAGGTGCCCATAAATCACCTTTCTCGCCTCATACTTTTTGCATAAGTCAAAAAATTCATTGAAAGAACCATCCACATTCAAAGGTGGATAATGAAGAAGGACTATTTTCTTTTCATTTCTACTTTCCTTAAAGGAATTTTCAAGCCTTATCAACTCTCTATTAAATATTTTTTCATCATGTGAATCAAAATCCTTTGCATCTCTTGGTATCCGTCCACGAGTCCCACAAATATCGTAATCATCAACAACAAAATGATTATTCTGCAAGTAACTTAAAGACTCAAACTTTAAATCATCAAGTTTTTTGAGAGAAGACCGCCAATAATCGTGATTTCCCTTCATAAGGATTTTTTTGCCCTTTAGGCCATCAATCCTAGCCAAATCAACCCTAGCATTTGCTATATCCATTGCCCAGGAAATATCACCTGGTATAAGGACTGTGTCATCATCAGTAATTAGACTTTCCCAATTAGTGAAAATCCTCTCCTGGTAATTAGCCCACCCTTCCCCAAAAACTTCCATGGATTTTGCTTCTGTATAATCAAGATGCAAATCTGCAATTGCATATATCATACATCCTCCATATTTATATAATTTATTTCAATGCCTTCAGACTTAAAGATTTCTTCTTCCCTAGTATGGCAAGAGAAATATAGAACTTGTCTTTGACAAGACGCATCCAACAAGAAGAAAAGTGCATTTCTCAACCTTTCCATATCATAGTTGATAAAAGCATCATCATAGACAATAAAAATATTAGAAAAAACTTCCTCATTTAAGGATAGCTTTAAGGCAAAGGAGACTTGATCCATAAAACCAGTTGAAACTTGGTCAAGGGTCAATTTATAGCCCTCCTTGGTTATAATATTCGGGGAAAGATTCTTGTCAAAACTAATAGATTCGTAGGAATTTTTGCTAATTTCCTTAACAATGTCATTTATTCTAATGTTTAATTTAGAGAAATCCCCCCTATTTTCATCCATAAGTTTTTTGATTGTCTTTTGAGCAAGTTTAATTGCCTTCTTCTTCTTAGTTATTTCTTCCAGTTTTTTTTCAAGATACTTCAACCTATCTACAAGGTCGACTTCATCCTTAATTTTTTCATCAATATTAACCAAAGACTTTTCATCCCTTTGAATTTCTTTAGAAATTTTATTAATCTTATCCAATAAATCTTCTAAATCTTGCTCACTTTTCTCAAAGTTGTAATTTTCGAAGTCAAAATCTCCTACATCAATAAGACCTGCATCATTTATATCTTGCTTTTTTAGAATGGCTAAGACTTCTTCTATTTTTTCCTTTTCTTTGATTAAATTTTTATATTTTAAATATCTTGACTTCTTTTTATTATACTTATTAAGCTCATCTAAGCCAAATTCACTTGACCTATCCATTGAAAGTGCAAAAAACACTATCACCATAAGTGCACTTACAATAAAAAACTTTTTGTTGGCAAAAATTCCCAAAATAAGACTTGCTAAAAACAAAGCAAAAATAAAATACTGGGCTAGCGATGAATCATTTTTTCTATAAAGGTCTATTTGACTCTCAAGTTCAGATAAATAATCATCATCAAGTCCCTTAACATCGTCAAATTCAGACATATTTTCATTGATTTTATAAAGTTCATCAGACCATTTCTTGTAGTCCCTATAATTAGATGTAGCCCTATAGTTCTTAAATGAATCATTTACCTTTTTTAATTTCTTGTAATTTTCATTTACCTTAGATAATTCTTCTCTATTTCTATCCAATCTTCTAAAATCAGTCCTATAAGTATTTTTAAGAAGCTTAATCTCGTAAAGTCTTTCCTTAATTTCGTTTATTTCATTTTTTATTTTAAGAAATGGCTTAGTATAAGCTCTTGAACTACCTAATCTTGTATATTCATTTTCAAGTAAGCCTAGAGCTTTATTTGTGGAAAAGTTGTAATCTATATCATGGTTGGCAAGTTTTTCTAATAACTTATTATTAGCTCTACTATCAGCTTTTTGGCTTTGAAAACTTGCAAGATAGTTTTTATAAATATCATAGTCTATCCCCAATAGAAATTCTCCGGGATAGTTCAAATTTGTAGGCTTACTAGAAATTTCGGAATTATTTTCTAAATCTATTATCTTGTAAGAACCATCATCAAAGTTCCTATACACTTTAAATTCTTTACCATCTTTTGAAAATATCCCAGAGCCAGCATATTTATAGGAGGAAATGGGTCTGTAGGCATTTTTTTTGTAAGAGAAAGACCTTTTTTTCTTACCTTCATCAAAACCATACAAGAGCCCCTCCACAAAACTCGCCAGAGTGGACTTTCCTGTTTCATTTTTCCCAAAAATCAAATTGAAATCCTCTGAAAATGTGAGCTTCTTATTTTCAAATTTACCAAAAGATATTAGGTCCAATTCCTTAATAAAAAGTTTAGTCATCCCTGCTCCTCAAAATAGCCTCAAGTCCAATCCTTCTAGCAAGTAGGCTTTCTTCATCATCTTTTCCTAAAAATTTATCAGCATACATAGACAGTAGAGAATTTGGAAAAAGACTTACTAACTTATCAAGGTTTACATCCTCTACAAGGCTAACTTCAACATAACTTGCATCAATTGACCTTTTGATTAACTTTTTGTCAATATTTTTAATTGTCAAAACCTTAATTCTTACAAAATTATCCTTATCCAGACGCAAACTTCTATTTACATACTCAATCAAATCTTCCTCATTCTCAAAATCCTCTAAGTTTATTTTAAAATCATAAAATTTTAAAGATGAAGAGTCAATAAAGGTTATTTTGCCATCATCATATCTCAAATATCCATAGTCGTAGACATCAGAAAAATCGTGAGGTTCAAGACTTCCTGAATAATAAATATTAGCATATTTAGCCTTCTTATGGATATGACCCATAGCTATATAATCAAAACTATCTATATTTTCATCCATAGACGAAAGGTTAAAGTAATTAGATGTAGGTCTATCAACATCCCCATGTATTAGCCTGTCTCTTATACACATCTCCGAGCCCACGAGACTATTGCGCTCATCTC
>NZ_CAMXYR010000047.1 GCF_947253225.1 uncultured Anaerococcus sp.
AGCGTCAGATGTGTATAAGAGACAGTGATTAAATATGTCTTCTTTTTTACTAATAATACATTAGCAGAAGTATCATTTACTTCTACTAACATGGTTTTTCTTACAACAAAAATTAGTCCCTTTTAAACAAATCTCTAGTATAAACCTTATCTTTTACATCATCAAGGTAAGAATCATATCTATTTGCAATTATAGCTTGGCTCATTTTTTTAAATTTATTAAGGTTATTTACTATATCCGATCCGAAGAAGGTATCTCCATCTTTTAAGGTAGGTTCGTAAATTATAACTGTTGCCCCTTTTGCTTTAATCCTTTTCATTACCCCTTGGATAGATGATTGGCGGAAGTTATCGGAGTTGGATTTCATTGTTAAGCGGTAGACTCCAATTGTGCAGTCTTTTTCCATTTCGGGCTGGTAGTCGCCATCTGAGTTGTAATCGTAGTAGCCCGCTATATTTAGCACTTGGTCGGCTATGAAGTCTTTTCTTGTTCTATTAGAGTCCACTATGGCGGAAATCATGTTTTGTGGGACCTGGTCGAAGTTTGCTAATAGTTGCTTGGTATCTTTTGGTAGGCAGTAGCCACCATAGCCGAAGGATGGGTTGTTGTAATGGGAGCCAATTCTTGGGTCTAGGCATACTCCGTTGATGATTTCTTCTGTATTAAGTCCCTTGCTTTCTGCGTAGGTGTCTAGTTCGTTGAAGTAGGATACACGAAGGGCAAGGTAGGTATTGGCGAAAAGCTTGACTGCTTCTGCTTCTGTAAAGCCCATGAAGAGGGTATCTATATCTTCTTTAATAGCTCCTTGCTTTAGGAGATTTGCAAAAATCTCGGCTTTTTCTCTGCTTTCTTCATCACAAGAAACGATTATTCTTGATGGGTAGAGGTTGTCGTAAAGAGCCTTTGATTCTCTGAGAAATTCTGGGCTAAAGATGATGTTTTTTGTATGGTATTTTTCTCTAATAGCCTTGGTGTAGCCGACTGGTATTGTAGATTTTATAACCATCATTGCTTGAGGATTAACTTTTTGGACAAGGTCAATTACAGCTTCAACTGCTGAACAATCAAAGAAGTTTTTCTTGCTGTCATAGTTGGTAGGGGCAGCAATCACAACGAAGTCAGCATCCTTGTAGGCAGCTTCGCCATCAAGGGTAGCAACAAGGTCGAGGTCTTTTTCTTCGAGGTATTTTTCTATATAATCATCCTGAATAGGTGAAATTCTTTTGTTTATGAGGTCTACTTTTTCTTTAATTATATCAACTGCATGAACTTCATTGTTTTGAGCGAGAAGAGTTGCTATAGACATCCCTACATATCCTGTTCCTGCAACGGCAATCTTGTATTTTTTGTCGAGAACTTGGTATTTTTTCTTGTTTTCTTCTTCAAATAGGTCAACAACTTCAAAGCCCAAAACTTCCGCTAGACCTTGTAGTTGGTCGATTGATGGGGTGTAGTCGAGGGATTCTATCCTGCTAATCATAGCCCTATTAATGCCTGTAATTTCGGCTAGTTTTGCCTGGGTTATATTTTTTTCTTTTCTTTTACTAGTGAGAGTCTTTGCTAGTTTTTCTATAGATAATTTTTTCATTTCATCTCCTTGTTCTTTATATAAGGATGATATCTTAATTATTCGTAATGTCAATTATAATAACAGAAATCAAAATATTAGCACAAATTCTAGGACGATGTGAATTTTAAAATAACATAAACTTTATAGAAGTTGAGGTTGAGTAAATTATAGATTATTGTAATAATATATCTAAAATATGATTTTTTCACTAATTATGATTGAATTTTGTTGAGAATTAGTATAAAGTATAAAATAGGAATTATAGATTTTTTCATAAAGAAAATTTACTTTAAGGAGCAAGTAATGAATGAACAAGAAATTGATTTGATTGAGTTAGCTAAAAAAATCACTAAACATCTTGCAATGGTTATATTTCTAACAATCATTGTTGGTGGTTTAGGTTTTGCATATTCAAGTTTTTTGGCAACTCCAACCTATGAAGCTAATGCTACCATGATTGTAAGCAGTTCTAGCCAGAATGACCAACAACCACAAGCAAATGTTGATTTGGGTCAAATTCAAGCTAACAAAGCCCTAATTTCTACATATTCTGAAATAGTTAAGTCCAAGGGGATTGCAGATAGGGTTATTAAAAATTTGGGACTTAATATGGACTATGAAGAATTTTCTAAGAAAGTTTCCATTGAGCCTGTTAAGGATACCCAAATAATTTCTGTTAAGGTTGTTGATACAATCCCAGAAAGAGCGATGGATATTGCTAATGAAACTGCCAATATTTTCAAGGCTTCTATTGGGGACATTATGAAGGTCGACAATGTTCAAATTCTTGATGGAGCTAATCTTCCTGAAGAAGCATCATCTCCAAAGATTATGAGAAATACAGGAATTGGGTTAGCTTTAGGTTTTATACTAGGTATGGCGATAGCTATATTTAAGGAGCTTTCTGATACATCTGTGAAAAGCGCAGATGAAGTAAGTGAGTATTTCGATCTTCCAGTTATAGGCATTTTGCCAGATAGTAAACAAGGAAATTAATATGAGTAAGAAAAGTAATAATTATTATACAGCTTCAGCTTATGAGGAAGCTATTCGTACAGTTAGAACAAATATTCAATTTTCTAGTTTGGATAAGGAAAATAGGATAATCTCAATAACATCCACTAAACCTTCAGAGGGAAAGTCTACAGTTATATACAATCTCGCCAAATCTTTTGCTGAGAATGGAGAAAGAGTCATTCTTATCGATTGTGATTTGAGGTCTCCTTCTATTTCTCAAATTGCAGGTATTAAGGATAATGTTGGTGTTACAAATTATCTAACTGGTAAGGTTAGTTTAGAAAGAGCTGTGAATAAGGATCGTGAACAAGATAATCTTGACTTGATGTTTACAGGTCCTGTTCCACCTAATCCAGCAGAAATCTTGGCATCAAAAATTTTCAAAAATTTTATAGAGGAAGTATCTGAAATCTATGATTATGTTTTTATTGATACTCCGCCAGTTGGTCTTTTCACAGATTCTTCAATTGTAGCAACCCTTAGTGATGGAATTATTTTTGTGATAAAATCATCTGATACCAAGAAGGAAGAAATAAACCAAGCCTTGGATAACTTAAAGAAAGTTGAAGCCAACATTCTTGGTTGTGTCCTTACCCATATGCCATCTAAAGACAAGGGTTATGGGTCTTATTATTAAAAATGATTGATATACACAACCACATAATTTATGGAGTAGATGATGGCTCAAGGAGTCTTGATGAGAGCTTATCAATGATTAAGCTTTATATTGAGGCTGGTTTTACAGAAATCATAGCTACAAGCCATTTCGATAGGTCAAGATATATGGTTGATGCCCAAGAAATTAGGCAAAAAGTAGCTATAATAAATGACGAATTGGCCAAGGTGGGGATAGACTTTAAAGTTCATCCTGGCCATGAGATACAAGTTGAGATAGATATGCTTAAAAAAATTAGGGAAGGTTCACTGCTTAGGCTAAATGATTCAAGGTATGTGCTTTGTGAGCTTCCTTTTGGAAGTAAACCCAATTTCTTAAAAGACCTTGTTTATCAAATTCAACTTGAAGGCTATGTTCCAATTATCGCCCACGCAGAAAGATACTCTTATGTAGAGAGCGATATAGATTGGCTAGTAGATTTTATAAAGATGGGAGCCTTGATTCAGATTAACTACTCATCAATTAAGTCTCACTATGAAACGACTAAGACCTTGCTTGAAAGAAATATGGTTCATATAATAGCGACTGACGCCCATCAATCCGAATGGAGAAATCCATATATTGTTGACTATAAGGAAAAAATTCTTGGATTAATTGGTCAAGATAAGTTCGATAAGCTAGCAAGACTAAATCCAGGTTTGGTTATTAGTGATAAGTATATAGATAGTGAATATGATAATGTAGTGAAAAAGGAAAAGGAAGAGAAGAGTAGTATTTTCAATTTTTGGAGAAGGAAATGAAGGCAAAATATTTAGTATGTGCTAGCTTGATATTTTTGGGGTTGACTTCTTGCGAAAAAAAAGAAGAGACCTATCAAGGGAAAAATGTAAAAGTAGAATCAGTTTTTGATTCAGCTAGTAAAGATTCCCCCAAAGATAAAAAGCCAGAAAAAAAACCAGTAAATCCAGCCCCTCCTAAAGAAGAGAAACAAGCCAAGAAGAAATATAAGACTGTAGACTTTATTAATTTGCGAAAAACACCTACAACCCAAGAGGATAATATAATAGCTTCTTTGTCTGCTGGTAAGGTATTTGAAGTTTTGGAAGAAAAACAGGCAGATGATGGTGTATGGATTAAGGTGAGTTTTGAAGGCAAGGAAGGATATCTAAAGAAGGATTTACTTGAAGAAGTAAAATAATAAATTTATAACTGTTGGACCACTCCTCCCAAAGCTTGATAGCTTTAATTCTGGATAAGGGAGAGTCTAGCAGTTTTTTAAATGCAAGATAAAAAAGATAAATTAAAGAACAAGCCAGTAAGAGATTCAGATAGGATAGGGAAAGTTTGTAATAGTCTGAATCTCTTATTATTTTTATTTATTTTTCAAATATTGGTCAATAGATATGGCAGCTTTTTTACCTGCTCCCATGGCAAGAATTACAGTTGCAGCGCCACTTACAGCATCTCCGCCTGCAAAGACTCCTTCCTTTGTTGTCATTGTTCTATCGTCTATTATGATTCCTCCCCATTTTTCTGTTTTAATATCGGCATTTGTTTGTTTGATGAGGGGGTTAGGAGATTGACCTATGGATATTATCACTGACTCAAAGTCGACTTCTTCATAAGTTCCTGTTGGGATAGGACTTCTTCTGCCAGATTCATCAGCTTGTCCGAGTGTCATTTTTTCAACTCTCACCCTCTTTACCCATCCATTTTCTCCGAGTATTTCAACAGGATTGGCAAGGTTCATAAAGTTTATCCCTTCTTCTATGGCGTGGTGACTTTCTTCAAGTCTTGCTGGCATCTCGTCAAAACTTCTTCTGTATACAACAGTAACCTCAGCTCCGAGCCTTTTGGCAGATCTTGCCGCATCCATAGCAACATTTCCTCCTCCAACAACACACACTTTCTTGCCTATATGCACTGGTGTATCGTAGGTTGGGAATTTGTAGGCCTTCATTAGGTTCATTCTTGTCAAAAATTCATTGGCAGAATAGACCCCATTTAAGTTTTCACCAGGAATATTCAAAAATTTTGGAAGCCCTGCACCACTTGCTAGATAGATTGCCTCAAAGCCTTGGTCGAATAGGTCATCTAGGGATATTGTTCTTCCGACTATTGTGTTCGTTTGGAGTTTAACGCCTAGGCCAATAACATTTTTGAGTTCCTTTTGGACAAGAGTTTTAGGGAGCCTAAATTCAGGTATGCCATACATGAGAACTCCTCCAGCTGTGTGAAAGGCATCAAACATCACTACCTTGTAGCCTAGTTTAGCAAGGTCTGCGGCAGCGGATAGCCCAGAAGGGCCAGCTCCAACAACAGCAACTTTTTTGTTCTGGCTAGTTACTTCAACTGGCTTATGGTAATTTTTGCTATTTCTATAATCTGCTACAAATCTCTCAAGTCTACCAATTCCAACGGGTTCGTCCTTTATCCCCCTGGTACATCTTCCTTCACATTGACTTTCTTGGGGACAAACCCTACCGCAAATAGCAGGGAGGTTATTAGTTTCAGCAATTTTATCATAAGCCTTATCCAAATCATCTTCCAAAATCAACTTGATAAAGTCGGGAATTTGAACACCTACAGGGCAACCTGAAACGCAAGGACGATTCTTGCATTGGATGCACCTTGTTGCCTCTTCCTTAGCCATTTCTAAAGTATAACCGAGACTTACTTCCTCAAAATTTTTATTTCTTATATGTGGGTCTTGTTCTGGCATAGGAACTTTAACTTTTGCCATATTGAGCTTAGCCATTGCGTACCTCCCCTGTAATATTGCAGATGTGGACTTTCTCCTCTGTGGCATAGTTTCTGGACCTGTTTATGGCCTCATCAAAGTCGACCAAGAAACCATCAAAATCTGGACCATCAACACAGGCAAATTTCATTTGACCACCAACGCTTAGCCTACAACAGCCACACATACCAGTCCCATCTACCATAATGGAATTCATGCTTACAGTTGTTGCAATATTGTAAGACTTGCTTACACCTACTACATTTTTCATCATTATAGCAGGACCGATAGCAAGAATATGGTCATAAATATTTCCTTCTTTTATAAGGTCATCCAAAACTTGGGTTACAAAACCACTTCTTCCATATGAACCATCATCAGTTGTTATGTAAAGGTTGGTTGAAGATTTTTCTAGTTCATCTTTTAGAATTATAAGGTCTTTACTCTTAAAACCCATTATAACATCGACTCTAGCACCCAGTTCGTAGAGGTATTTGGCTTGTGGATAAGCAATTGCAGTACCAAGCCCGCCACCTACTACACAAACATTTTTTCCCTTTAGCTTATCAAGGTCAGTTGGTTTTCCAAGAGGGCCTACAAAATCCAAAAACCCATCACCAGCTTTTAGTTTATCCATTCTCATAGTAGTTCCACCTACAATTTGGACAATGATTGTGATATTTTCACCATCACTTTCCGAAATAGTGAAAGGAACTCTTTCGCCTTTTTCATCTAGCCTTAGAATAATAAATTGCCCAGGCAAGGCTTTTTTTGCTATAGCAGGTGCCTTAACAATAAATTTGATTGTATTTTTATTTAGCTTTGTTTTCTCAATAATTCTTGCCATACTTCCTCCTATATTAATATTAACAAATGAAAGAAGCTTTTACAATAAAGATGCAAAAGTCAATCCTTATAGTAGAGTATATGTTAACTAACAAAATGGAGGAAGTATGCAAAAAAATAAAAGAGAGTTTTCAAACAAGTATTTGCTCAAGAGATTTGTACCCTACTACAAACCCTACAAGCAAATCCTAACCATAGATTTAATTTCGGCAGCACTAACCACAATTAGCCAGCTTGTCCTACCTCTTCTACTGTCGTATCTTACGGACTGGGCTCAGCTTGGCATGCTCGATGTTAGTAGAGTAGTCAAGGTCGCAATAGTATATGTCATAACAAAGTTTATTGAAGTGGCGTCAAGATTTGTTATGCAATCTTTTGGCCACATCATGGGAGCGAAGATTGAAAGAGATATGAGAGGGGATGTTTTCAATCATCTCTTAAATATGGATACTGAGTTTTTTAATGAAGCAAAGATTGGCCAACTTATGACTAGGATGACAACAGACCTAAATGAAATTACCGAGTTTGCCCACCACGTTCCAGAAGAATTTTTGGTTGGAGCAATCAAACTATTGGTTTCATTTGCTGTACTTCTTACTATAAATTGGAAGCTTTCCTTAATCATTTATATCTTGATTCCGATTATGTATATTTTTTCGAGAAAATCTAGGGCTAAGTTTAGGCTTGCTACTATGAATACTAGAAGGCAGATTGGAGCAATCAATTCAGGAATAGAGGATACTCTTCTAGGAATTTCTGTAGTAAAGTCCTTTGCCAATGAACATATAGAGATGCAAAAGTTTGGCAAGGAAAATGAAAAGTTTGCCGACATCAAAAAAGACCAGTATTTTAACATGGCAAGCTACTTTATGGTTAAGGATGCTTTTTCAGGTCTAATGTATGCAGTCCTAATCCTTGTTGGGGGTATTTTTGTTATCAACAAGAAAATCAGTGCTGGTGATTTGATTGCCTTCACCATGTACCTAAATATGCTTGTTGCGACCATTGAAAGGTTAATTAATTTTACAGATACTTACGAAAAAGGAACCACGGGCATTGAAAGATTTGTTCAAATCATGAATCTAAAGAAAGATATTTACGACTTTGAGGATTCAAAAGATTTAGATAAGGTAAAAGGTAAAATTGAGTTCGACCACGTTTATTTTAAATATCCACAAACGAGCGAAGAAGATCCCTACGTTCTCTATGATATGTCCTTTACCATCAATGTAGGTGAGAATATTGCCTTGGTTGGTCCATCAGGAGTTGGAAAGACTACTATTTCCAAACTCATCCCGAGATTTTATGATGTAAACTCTGGTGTAATTAGGATAGATGATGAAAATATCAAAAATTTAACCATAGATTCACTTAGGGATAGTATTGGCATTGTCCAACAAGACGTATATCTTTTTAGCGGAACTGTAAAAGATAATATTAGATATGGCAAAGAAAATGCTACAGAGGAAGAAATTGTAAAGGCAGCAGAGCTTGCAGGTGCCCTAGACTTTATCAAAGACTTACCAGATGGATTTGATACCTATATAGGAGAGAGGGGAATAAAACTTTCTGGTGGTCAAAAACAAAGAATTTCCATCGCTAGAGTCTTTTTAAAAAATCCTCCAATCCTAATTCTTGATGAGGCAACAAGTGCCCTTGATAATAGGAGCGAGGCAATAGTCCAACAATCTCTCGAAAAATTAAGCAAGGGAAGGACGACCCTGACAATCGCCCATAGGCTCTCTACAATCATAAATGCTGATGAGATTTTAGTTTTAACATATGATGGCATAGCAGAAAGGGGAAGCCACAAAGAATTACTTGACAAAAAAGGCGTGTATTACAAGCTTTATAATTCCAATAATGAAGCACTTTTTGGCTAAATTAAAGATGGGAAAGATCCTGTCTTTTATTTTACAAACTTTTTGAAAGCATGATGAATTTGGGGCTTATTAATGTATAATCTAATATAGGAAAAGGAGAAAATATGGGAAAATTTTTCGGAAAAATATTACATATCTTTGCTACGATTTTGGGCAATATATTTAATTTTTTAATAAATGTGATGAATGTGATAACTATGACCTTCGAGGGGATCAGGCAATTCTTGTTATTGATTTTTTTCTTTGGATGTTCAACATTTTTCTTTTTGCCCTTTGTGGCTTTAGCCCTACCAGGAAAATGGTGGACGGCTATTTTTATAATACTAATAATACCAATCTTAGGACCTAAATTTATTTCTATGCTTAGATACCTAAATTACACCATAACCGAATGGATGTACGATAGGGCAGATACCTTAATTACAGGAAAAAAGGTTGGCTATGATTCTATTTCTGACTATGCAAACAAGTATAAGTTTGATAGAGAACAAGAAAGAAGAAAGGCTGCGGAAGAAGCGGCAAGAGCTAGGCAAGAAGAAATGAATAGAAGGTTTGAGGAGATGTTTAGAGACTTTACCTACACGACCTACAATCAGGGAAGCTGGCAAAACTATAACCACCAAGGGTATGGACAAGCAACAGACTTGGGATTTAAAGAAAGGTATGAAAAAGCATGCAGAACTCTTGAACTTGACTATAATCCAGATATCTACCAAGTTAAGCTTAATTATAGAAAACTTGCCAAAAAATATCACCCAGATATAAACAAGGAACAAGGGGCAACGGAAAAATTTCAAGAAATAAATGATGCTTATGAATTTCTAACAGAAGAAAATATTAATAAATACAAGTCAAGCTATAGGTAGGGAAGATGATTATGGAAAAAATTACAAGTGAAGAAAAAGCTGTAATACTTTCGGAAATAGCCTCCAATGCTGGGGCAATCATGCTTGCCAATGGGGCAGAAATTTATAGGGTTGAAGATACAGTTGAAAGAATTATAAGGAGTAAGGAAAGTATAAAGGATGTGGACGTCTACTCCACAGCCAACGTAATCGTCCTATCTTTTTCCTATGAAGATGAGATTCATACAAACATCAGAAGAGTGAAGGCAAGAACTCACAATCTCTATTATATAAACAGAGTAAACACCTTCTCCAGAGACTTCGTAAATGGAAAATATACTCTGAAAGAAGCTTGGGAAGAACTACAAAATATAAGAAAAGACCCTGGCCAACCTGTTTGGATGCAAGTTCTAGGCTCAGCTATATCTGCTGGAGCCTTCTTGTTGCTTTTAGATGGGCATATTACAGATATGATAATATCATTTTTTGTTGGACTTGTGTCCTATATAGTCAGCGATAAATTTAACAAGGCTAAATTTGGATTTTTCCTAGTAAATTTCGTAGCTGGCATTGTAGTAAGCCTTATAACCTTGACTTTCAAGCACTATTACCCATCCATAGAAGCTAACAAGATTGTAATAGCATCAATGATGGCCTTCTTACCAGGAATAACCTTAACCAACGCCATGAGAGATCTAATGAGTGGAGATGTAACTAGTGGATTAACAGGTGCGACGACCGCTATTTTGATATCGACAGCCCTTGCTCTTGGAGTGGCAATGCCTATTACAATTTTGACCTATGTGATTTAAGGAGGAGGAATGTTTTACCTATATCAATTTGTAGTATCATTTATATGTGCTATTGGATTTTGCCTAGTATTCCAGACACCTCTAAAACCTATGATTATAGCAGGGCTAAATGCTGGTGTTGGCTGGATAATATATAAGTCAGTAACAATAAAAACAGGATCTGCTTATATGGGGACCTTCCTATCAGCTTTTGTAATAGCCTTTATTTCAGAGTATTGTGCCAAGATATTCAAATATCCAGCAGTAATCTTTATAGTGCCAGGAATTATCAATCTATGCCCTGGTGAAGCAATATTTAACACTATGAAGTATTTTATAAACAATGAAACAACTCTAGTTCTACTAAGTTTATTTAAGGCGATGGCCCTAGCAGGAGCTATAGCCTTTGGAGTAGTACTATCTACTTCATTTTCAGCAAATATGAAAAATATTAGAAGAAGAAAGACAAAAAGAACCAACTATATAACTTATTTTAGGAGGAAGAAATGAAAAAAATAATATATTTAGCAGGCGGATGCTTTTGGGGAGTAGACGCATACTTTAACAACCTTGAAGGAGTAATTGAAACAGAAACAGGATATGCCAATGGAAATTCTAAAGAGACATACTATGAAAACCTCAAAAAATCAGATCATGCAGAAACTGTAAAAGTTACTTATGATGATGAAATTATAAGTCTAGAAAAACTTCTAAACTATTTTTACTACATAGTAGATCCTTTTTCTATAAACAAACAAGGTGGAGATATGGGCAGACAATATAGAACAGGAATATATTCTAATGACGAAAAAACCCTAGGTGAAATTAAAAAATTCATAGACGATAAGCAAAAAAATGAGAAAGAAGAGATAAAAATAGAAGTAGATAAGCTGAAAAATTATGTAAAGGCAGAAGAATATCACCAGGATTATCTAAAGAAAAACCCTAATGGATATTGTCATGTAAATCTTACAGATGTTCCTAACCTTTAAAAGAGCTAAAAATACGCAAATCATAAGAATGTCCTAGGATATTCTTATTTTTTTGAAAAAATATTTGACACTAGATATTATTCGTGGTATTATATTCAAGTCGGCAGGAGCTGACACAAAGAACCAAATAAATTAAATAGTAAACAATAACATAACCTTAAAATTCTTTTGATTTAAAAAGGATAACAAAAACAAAAATCACGCATCAGACAGAAGTCAGATGTAAATGAAAAGCCAGAACAAAAACGGC
>NZ_CAMXYR010000048.1 GCF_947253225.1 uncultured Anaerococcus sp.
GAATTATATATTATGATGTAAGAACCACACTCAAAAAAGAATCTAAGTCTGATACATATTTGAAATTATTGAACATAAATGATGATTTTTCTTTTAACGTTCAAGAATTTTATTTTCTTGCATCTGACAATACGATTGGAAGGGATGATAGAAATAGCATTTGTATTAAAGACAAATTCTTATCAAAGTTTCATGTAAGAATAGTCGAAGATGAGGGGATATATTTTATTGAGGATCTAAAGTCTGCAAATGGAACTTTCTTAAATAATGAAAAGATTGAAGATGCTATTGAACTTAAGTCTAATGATATAATAAATATTGGTTCTCTTAAATTTTTGTTTATCCAAGGTGATGGAAATGAATAGGATAAAAAATTTAACAGTAAATAAGAGAAGATCTCAGAGGAAGGCAGTCTTCTTATTATTAATCTTTGAATTCCTTTCCCTATCCTTGGCTTTAATTTACAATATTGAAAGCATTAAGGCTACAGACTTTATAACCTACTTAGCTCTTTTGGTATCAACTTTATTATCAACCATGCTTTTAGGGAGAATTAGTAAATCTGATGGTATTTTATTGATGATAGTAAATATGCTATTTTCAATAGGAGTTGCCTTAATTTATAGGCTAGATCCAGCTCTTGGTAAACGACAACTTCAATATTATTTGGCAGGCTTGGTTTTGTTTTTCATAACATATTTTATCTTAAAAGCCTACCCATCATGGCATAAATTATCCAAATTTTATGTTGGGATATCTGTTGTGTTGTTTGTGATTACTTTAGTCTTTGGATCTTACCTAGGCGGAGCTAAGAACTGGATTTTTATAGGAAGTATAAGTATTCAGCCTTCGGAGTTTATAAAAGTACCTCTTGCATTTTTTATTGCAAGTTTTTATACTCATTATAATGAATATGCAAAGAAGCCTTTTGGAAAGTATTATATGAACCTTATAATCTATGTTTTTATTGGTTTTTTGTTCTTGCAAAAGGACCTAGGTACTGCATTGATATTTTTTGGAACAATGATTTTGAGTCAATTCGTCTATAACAAGGATAGGAAGCTAATACTTGTAAATATGGTAGCTATGGTTTTAGGATCGATAGTGGCATATTTTCTCTTTAGCCATGTTAGGGTAAGGGTAGCCACATGGAGAGACCCTTGGTCAGATATTGATGTTACAGGCTATCAAATCACTCAGGCACTTTTTGCTATGGCTAGCGGTGGTTTGTTTGGAAGTGGGATAGGTCTTGGAAGACCAGACTTCATACCTGTAGCTGAATCTGACTTTATATTTTCTGCTATTTGTGAAGAAATGGGAATTTTTATGGGAATTGCAGTAGTTCTTCTATTTATGATTTTGGTTTATAGAGCAATTAAAATATCTCTCATTCAAAAGGATAAGTTCTATTCTATCCTTGCGTTTGTTATCGGGATTTTGTTTGCTCTACAGACCTTTATTATTCTAGGAGGGGTCCTAAAGCTTATTCCTCTTACAGGTGTAACCCTTCCTTTCATAAGCCAAGGTGGTTCGTCAATGCTTGCAGGATTTATCTTGTTGGGGTGTTTGCAATATTGCGGAGAGGAAATCAAATATGGTGATGAAATAAATGACTAAAGATAATATAACAAATAAAAAAAGAAAATCTGGAGAAAGCTTTATAGATAAAATAAGAAAAATTGAGCAAGAACATAGGCTTGAAGAAAATAACCAGCTAAATATTCTTTCTAAAACTACCTTAAATAGAAGGCTAGTTTTTGTTATGGTATTTTTCGTTGCTTTGTTTATGACTCTAGCCATATACTTGGTGTATTTCCAGCTATTTAGAAGGGCTGATGTAGAGAATAACTCCCACAATAGGAGGCTTTGGGTCAATGAGGACCACATCAAAAGAGGAGAAATCCTAGATAGAAATGGAAATATCCTCGCTTACAATGAAACAGCTGAAGATGGTAGCCAATATAGGGTTTATAATTTTGGGGAGGAAGCTTCTACAATTACAGGTTATTCATCAAAGACTTATGGCAAAACAGGAATTGAAAAAACGTACAACAAGCAACTTCTAGCCCTAGGTGAAGATGGTTATTCTAACTTTAGAAAAATGGTTGTAAAAAACGATACAGGTTATAATGTTGAACTTACAATGGATGAAAATATTCAAAGCATAGTTTATAATCATATGAAAGATATCAAGGGCTCTTGCGTTGTAATGAACCCGACAACCGGAGAGATTCTTGCTCTTGTATCAAATCCTACTTTCAATCCTAATTCAGTAGACGATGATTGGGATGAATTAATCCAAAATACAGACGGACCGCTTGTAAATAGGGCGACATCTGGAGTTTATAGACCAGGTTCAACCTTTAAAATTGTTACAGCAACTGGAATCTTGGATAGTGGAATTGACACTTCCTACAAGGATACAGGAGTTGAAAGGATCCAAGGCTACGATATTAGGAACATTGCCGACCAGGTTTATGGGATGGTTAATCTTAGATCAGCTTTTGTAAATTCTATTAACACATATTTTGCTGCCAAGACAAATATTTTGGGACCAGAAACCTACAAAAAATTAGCTGAAAAATTCATGATTAATAAGGATTACCCTTTTGATTTAGAAAAAAATAATGCGAAAATTCCATTCGATAGCTTAAATCAAGTTGATTTGGCGATGACTGGATTTGGTTATGGTAAGACAGAAATAAGTCCTCTTCATATGGCTATGATAACTTCAAGCATTGCCAATGGTGGTAAAATGATGGAACCACGACTTGTTAAAAAAGTTGTAGATAAAGATGGAAAAATAATTGAAGAAAAAAAAGGCAAGGTCTTATCCCAAGTAACTAGTGAAGAAAACGCAAATATAATAAGAGATATGATGGTTGCTGTTGTTAGCGAAGGAACAGGTACAGGAGCTTACCTTGATTATATGCAAGTTGCAGGAAAAACTGGAACTGCTGATAAGAACAATGGTCTATTGGATGCATGGTTTGTTGGCTTTGCACCAGCCTATAATCCAAAGCTTGCCATTGCTCTTGTGTTAGAGGATAGTACAGATACAGGAGGAGAAAGTGCTGCTCCTATAGCAAGAGATATAATAAGCGAAATTTATAACAACATAAACTTAGATTAACTTACATTAACTTATTCTTAATATTAGTCCAATAGTGATTTTTATTGAGAATAAGTTTTTTTATCTTCTTTTTTGAAACTTCAATTCGAATCTTGTAGTCCTTTGTTGTGTGTTCCTTTCCATCAAAAATAAAAACTGTATGGTAGTTATCTCTTTTTGAGACATTTATGTCTATACTTGCATCGTTAGGTAAAACAACAGGAGATCTCAAGGCTTTGGTCATGTTTGAATAAACTGGTGCAATTGGTGTAAGCTGGAAGCCATTAAGAGATTGGTGGAGAATTGCTCCTCCTGCAGATAAGTTGTAGGCAGTTGAGCCATGAGGAGTAGAAATAATTAGACCGTCTCCTGAATAAGCCTCAATAAAGTTTCCGTCAATGTAGACTTTAAGTCTAACTATCTGATTTCTATCACTTTTTACAACTACTTCGTTGATAGAATTAATTGTCTTGTTATTAACTTTTGATTCAAGTATCGAAAGATTTTCAATCCTATAGTCTTTATTGGCGAAAGCTCTAACAAAATCTTCAATCATATTTATTTCTATTTCTTGATAAAAACCCAAATGCCCAGTATTGATACCAATAAAAGGAATTTCAGAAAAATTTGATAAGTGAACAGCATTTAAAAAAGTACCATCTCCACCAATAACTAAGTTTAAAACAGCGTCGTCTTCATAGGTATTAGTGAAAATGTAGCCATACTTATGCATAATTTTCCTGCACTTTAGATAAACTGACTTAGAAAATTTCGATTTATTCTTAAAAACATTTACTTTATTTGTCATTTAACCCACCTCTCATATATAATATTATAACATAGAGGTTGACTTATGAGATATATAAAATATGAAGTAGATAAAAAAACAAGTGTAAGAAAATTTCTTAGAGAAAAAGATTTTTCTAAAAGAAGTATAGATGAAATTTTAGTAAAGGGTTATTTTGTAAATGATAAACTATCAAAAAAATCGCAAGAATTAGAAACTTTAGATAAAATCTCTATAATAATAGAAGATGAGGATTTGGATTATAAACCTATCAAGGGGAACATAAAGATAGTTTATGAAGATGAAAGCACATTAGTAGTTAGTAAAAATGCTAACCTTACTGTAAATTCGAAAAATCAAGTTAGCTTAGCAAACTACCTATCCTATTATTTCAAAGAAAATAATATAAATTCAAAAATAAGACTTGTAAATAGGCTGGATATGGATACATCTGGACTTATGATTATAGCTAAAAATAAATTTGCCCACGCCTTTTACCAACGACAAATTGAAAGCAATAAAATGGAAAAAAAGTACCTAGCAGTTATTGAAGGAAGACATGATATAAATATTATGTATGAAGAAAAATTTTCCTACGATGAATTATCTAAGTCTTACAAGAAAGATAAGTCAGGAAAATCAGCAAGGACAATATTTAGAACTATAAGCAATGATGAAAATAAATCTCTGATTGAATGTAAAATTCTAACAGGCAAAACTCATCAAATTAGAGCAAGTTTGAGCGAGTTAGGATACCCGATAATTGGAGATAAACTGTATGGTTCTGAGGTAGAAATGGATAGGTTTCTTTTGCACTCATATAAGTTGAGTTTTTTTGATTTTGATAAAAAGGAAAACATAAATTTAGAAGATTGGCCGAATTTCATAAGCTTTTATCAAAAATAGTGAAAACAATATAATTTGCCAAAATCCTTTTCATATTATATAATTAAGATATCCCAAGGAATATGGGTCCAAATTTAAACCTACAACTATTATAAGGGATTGCGGAGTTCCAACTTTGATGGCAAGCCTCCACGGAGGGGAAGTCAGAGATTTTGGACAGCTTGCCCACCTTCACATACGAGAAGGTCTTTAAAATAGGACTCCCTTGGGTTTATTTTTAAAATAAAGTTTTATTTGACTAACTTTGGGTATAAATATAATAAGATTAAAATAAAAGGAGTTAATATGTCAATATCAGATTACATTGAAGAAAGAGCAAAAGCTAAGAAAAGAGAAATCAAATATGAAATTTGGAAGGCTAAAAACCATGATACAAGAATGAGAGCTCAAGGAGCTGTTCTTGGAACTCTACTAGGAGTAGCTGCTGGAGTTTTACTAGCACCAAAGTCAGGTAAAGAAACAAGAGAAGACATTATTGATGCCTTCAACGATACTGTTGATAGTGTAAGAGAAAGTGCTGCTAATGCTGTAGATTCTGCGAAAGACAGCTATGAAGATCTTAGGTATAGAGCATATACAGACCTTCAACCAATTAAAGACGGTTTTGAATATGGTACAGAGATAGTAAAAGAAACTGGTAGCCAAGTGAAAGAGGCTGCAAAATCTGCTACAGCTAACCTAAAAGAAGGTGCAAAAGAAGTAAAAGATATCGTTAAAGAAGGTGCCGAGGAAGCTAAAGAAGTGGCAAAAGAAACTGGAAAAGAAGTCAAGGAAGACGCTAAAAAAGCCGCTGAAGATGTAAAAGAAGGTGCAAAAGAAGCCAAAAAGGAAGCGAAAGCTACAGCTGAAGAAGTAAAAGAAGAAGACAAAAAAGCTAAGAAAAACTAAGGAGAGTTAAATGGTAACCATAAACTTTAATCTTCTTGGAAATGTTATACTAACAATTCTAGGGATTGTTGCCTTATTGTTTCTAATTCTTTTACTAAAGAATGTAAATGCTCTAGTTAAAAAAATCCAAGGAGTACTTGATAAAAATTCTAATAATCTTGATCAAGTAATAACTAAGTTACCAGAATTGGCTGAGCAAGCCAACACACTGGTTGCAAATGTAAACTCAATCGCAGCTGATCCTAATCTAAAGATGGCAATTGCAAAAGCTAATGATACAATGACAAATGTTAATAGCATAACTGATGACATAAGAGATACTGTCAACTATGTCGGTGTTACTGCCGTTGATAGCGTGGACACATTAGGGGCTGGAGTTGCATCTATAACAGACTATTCAACATTAATCATGGATGTTATTGATATAGCAAGAAGTGTAATGTCAGGTAGATAAATTAAGGTCATCTAACGATGACCTTATTATTTTTTAATAAGGAGGAAAGATGGGTCAACCAACAATTAAAGATGTAGCAAAACTTGCTGGAGTGTCTATATCCACAGTATCGAGGGTGATGAATAACTCCAAACCTGTTAGCCCTGAAGCAAGAAAAAAAGTTCTTGATGCTATTAATAAACTTGACTTTAAGCCTAACGAGTTGGCAAGATCTTTGGTAATGAGAAAGTCAAACCTTGTAGGTGTTATTGTAGAAGATATTGGTATTGAGTATATGGCTCAACTCATAAGAGGGGTAGAGGAAATTGGTAGGGTGTATAAGTACGATATACTTTTATCAAGCTCTTATGGTGATGAAGAGTCCCTTGAAAATTCAATAGATTTTTTGGCGACCAAACAAGTTGAAGGCTTGGTAATTATTACTGAAAATATTTCACCAGAAATTCTTGTAAAATTGAGGGAAAGAAGGATACCATTCGTACTTCTTGACAAATATCATACATACAAGAATGTTAAATCTGTCAAAATTGATTATCTAGCTGAGGAGAAGAGACTTGTTGAAAGCTTGATAAACGATGGCCATGAAAATATTTTATATATTAATCATTCAGAAAATAACGTATTGAATGAAAATATGTTAAAGGGTTACAATGAAGCAGTTAGTGAAAATGGCAAGAAATCTTATGTGTATGAAACAGATGGCATAAAATCCGATGATGGATATAATTGTGGCGATGCGGTTTATAAGCTTGTTAAAGAAAATGGTATAACTGCAATTTCTTGTGTAAATGACGAAGTTGCAATTGGATTTATAAATTATTGTGTTGATAATAAAATATCCGTACCTAATGACTTATCAGTAGCAGGATTTGGAGATTCAAATATTGCAAGTATCTATAGACCAAAGGTAAGCACAGTATCCATACCTTACTATGATATTGGGGCAATATCAATCCGTGCTTTGATTAAGAGAATTAAGGAAGAAGAAGATATCCTCGAAGATGATTGGATTATTGATGGTCAAATTATTAAGAGAGAATCAACTAAGAAAATCAATTGATAACTAGCGTACAATTTATTGTTAAATTTTAAAAATATAGTAAAATATAATTATAAGAATTAAATAGGAGGCAATTTATAATGGCAGAAAGAAAAGTTGTTGTAGCTAATGAAACTGGACTACACGCTAGACCAGCAGCATCATTAGTACAATATGTTAAAAATTACCCAGGAGAAGTTAAGATTATCAAAGAAGGTAAAGAAGCAAATGCTAAGTCAATCTTCAACGTTATGAGCTTAGGAATAGCTAAAGGAACAGAAATTACTTTAGTTGTTGAAGGTGAAGACGAAGAAAAATTTGCAGATGAACTAGTTTCATTTATAGATAACTTATCTGAATAATACGATTGAATAGAAGGATACTTTTTAGTATCCTTTTTTTAAAATAAGGAGTAATTATAATGACCGAAAGATATGAAGGGTTGAAAGCTAGTGGTGGATTAGCCATTGGTAACTTGTATCTATTTAATAGAGAAGAAGTAGTAGTTGATGATAGAAAAATAAAAGAAGACGAGAAAGACTTAGAGTTTGGAAAGATAAAAGATGCTATTAATTCCTATATCGACCAACTTTCTAATATGGAAGGAAAAAGTGAAGCTCAAAAAAATATAGCATCTGCCCACACTGAACTTCTTCAAGATCCATATTTCACTGACACCATAGAATCAAAAATAAAAAATGAGCTTAAAAATTCTGAAATGGCCTTAGATGAAACTATTAAAGAAATGGTTGAGATTATGAGCCAAATTGATGATGACTATCTAAGAGAGCGTGCAAGCGACTATCAAGATATAGGTTTCCAAGTAATGTATAAGCTTAAAGGAATAACCCCTAAAGATCTAGCTCATCTTGAGAAGGGAAGCATAGTAATCTCTAAAGAATTAACCCCATCGGATACCTCAAACATGAATAAGGATGCTGTTGTTGGATTTGCGACAGATTTAGGTGGAAAGACAAGCCACACTTCAATAATAGCACAAACCTTGGATATGCCTGCTTTAGTTGGTATGGGGGATATTTCGACAAAGGTTAAGGGTGGTGAAAGAGCCATTATTGATGGAAATCAAGGCTTATTAATAGTAAATCCTAGCGAAGAAGAACTAACTAGATATGAAGTCCTTATTAAGGAACAAAAAGAGAGAAAAGAAAGGCTAAAATCTGTTAAGGATAGTGAAGCTATAACTAAAGATGGCAAAAAGATTGAAGTTTCTGCCAATATTGGTAACCTCGAAGATTTAAAGCTTGCTATTGAAAATGGTTGTGATGGAGTGGGATTATTTAGAACTGAATTTTTATACATGCAGAGTTCTGATTTTCCAACAGAAGAAAGTCAATTTGAGGTATACAAGCAAGCAACACAAATGCTTGGCGAGAAATCACTTATTATAAGAACACTAGATATTGGTGGAGATAAGGGACTGGACTATTTTGACTTTCCTAATGAGGAAAATCCATTCCTTGGCTACAGAGCAATCAGACTATGCCTAGATAAGAAAGATATGTTTAGAGCACAACTAAGAGCACTTGTTAGAGCTTCTGCTTTTGGTAACCTTAAAATCATGATTCCTTTTGTTGTTAATATTGATGAGCTTAAAGAAGCGAGAAGTATGGTCGAAGAAATTAAGGCAGAACTTGATAAAGAAGGAATAGCCTACAATAAAGATCTCGATATTGGAATCATGGTAGAGACTTCTTCATCAGTAATAATGGCTGATAAGTTCATAAAATATGCAGACTTTTTCTCAATAGGAACAAACGACCTAACCCAATATACCTTGGCAGTTGATAGAGGAAATGAAAATATTGCCGACCTTTATTCAAATTACAATCCAGCTGTTCTTAGGGCTATTAAACATGTTATCGATGTTTCTCATCAAGCAGGTAAGTGGACGGGTATGTGTGGAGCATTTGCATCAGATACTGAGGCCACAAAACTCCTCCTTGGTCTTGGTCTTGATGAGTTTTCTGGTTCATCAGCTAAAATTGCTGAAATAAAGGATACAATAATAAATTCCAACCAAGAAAAAGAAGCTGAATTTGCTTTAACAGTCCTTGATTGTGAACTAACAGAGGAAGTAGAAAATTTAGTAAAAGAGCATAAATAAAATGATTAATGAATATGGTTTTTTAAGGCATATGAACACTTTTGCTGAGGAAAATAGTATCAAGAGTGTGGAGAAAATATCAGATAACAAGCTGAAAATAGTAGCAGAAGATGGGTTGACCTATGCTTTAGCTCTTTATGATATTGACAATCATACAAGTATAGAAAATGAAAAGAATATCAGACAAAGACTAGAGATTATCGGCTTAAAGCCCCTTGAAATTTATGAAGAGGGTATTCTTCCAGATATTAAAAAATCATATAAAATTTTTGAATATAGGAAGGAGATTTCTCTAGGAGAATTTCTTGATAAGTCAGATAGTGAAACCAGCTTTAAAGTTGGAGAAAATTTCGGGAAAATTCTAAAGGATATCCACGAAAGCAAACCTATTGAGCCTATAGATTGGGAAAAGGAGTTTTTAACTAAATCTAACTACCTATTTTACATTCATGGATTATCAGAAGATATTGGAGAATCAGATTATATTCTAATAGATTATATAGATGCTAATATCCATCTGACCAAAAATACTCCAATAAATTTAATTTATGGAAAAATTTCCGAAAAAAATATCAGAGTTTACGATGACTCCAAACTAGACCTAAGGGCATTAAAAGATATTAGCTTTGGAGATGGTGTATTTGATTTTGTTGATGTAAATAAACTTGCTATAAAATATCCTGAATTTTCAAAGGGAGTTCTTAAAGGTTATTTTGGAGGAGGAAAGCCAACTAGGAAATTTTTTAGATTGTTAAGTATCTACCAAGCTTACATCCTTCTTTACAACAAGGTGGATAAAAATATAGAAAAAGAACATCACCTTGAAGATGATGAAATAAATGCTATCATGCAAATGTATGATAGTTTTAATCAATTAGTTCCTACATGGGCAAAATAAATATAAGAGATGCTTAGGGTTTTCTAAGCATCTTTTTATAATTCAAATAATATTGAATTATAATTGAATATATGCTTAATTTATGATAACATTTTACATAGAAAGTGGAGGATATATATGAAGAAGTACATATGGATTTTTATTGGTGCCTTATTGATATCAGTAGGTTTATATTTTTTTCTCATACAGCATGATATTGCAGCAGGAGGAGTTTCTGGATTTTCCGTAGTTCTTTCAACCTTATTTCCAATTCTTTCTGTTGGTGTTACAAATGCAGTTTTGAATGTAGTCATTATGATATTAGGCATTGCAATTCTTGGGTTCGATTTTGCTAAAAAATCAATCTTCGCCTCCTTTGTATTGTCAGCATTTATTATAATATTTGAGAGATTATTCCCTGATGTTATACTTACAAATGATAAGATTATAAATATAATTTTTGGGGCTGTAACTATGAGTTTGGGACTTGCAATAGTATTTTATCATGGCTCATCAACTGGAGGTACAGACCTCATAGCTTCAGTGGTAAATAAGTTGACAGGAATGCCAATCCATATATCTATGTTTCTTGCCGATTTTGTTGTAGTGTGTTCATCTATTTTAGTATTTGGATTTGAATTAGGACTTTATGCAACACTTACTATTATGATTCAATCAATAGGAATTGACTATTTCATCCAAGGTTTTGGTAGAAAAATCGCAATACTTATAATATCTGATGAATATGAGCAAATTAATAAGACATTGACCGAAAAGTACAAAAAAGGTGTAACCTTACTCAAGGCTCAAGGAGGATATTCCCTAAAGGATAAAAGAGTTATTATGACAGTTACTGCCTTTAGGATATATCCAAGTATAAGAAAAGAGATTATGGAAATTGACGATAAAGCATTTATCTTCACTTATCAAGTTTCAGAAGTTTTGGGTGAAGGATTTACCTTCGAATAAATTAGGAGAAAGTTATAAAAAAATTTAGTATTAAAAGATTTAATAAAAATAAGGC
>NZ_CAMXYR010000049.1 GCF_947253225.1 uncultured Anaerococcus sp.
ATCAGTCAAAACACTATATATAGTATTCATTTTTTACAAGCGCCACTATATCTGGTATAATCTAAGTATATTTTATTTCGGAGGAAACAATGTTACAAGTAATTAAGAGAAATGGCATTAAGGCTAATTTCGATAAAGATAAAATAATAATAGCTATAAAAAAAGCTATGAATTCACCTAGTGGTGTGTTTGTTGAAGGTCAAGCAGAAGAAATCGCAAGGGAAATTGAAGAAGAATCATCTTCACTTGAAGAAATTTCAATTTACAACATCGAAGAGAAGGTATATTACAAATTAATAGATAAGAAAAATCCAGCTACAGCTAGAGCTTATGAGTCTTATAAATCTGTCCAAGCTTATAAGAGGGAAAAAAATACATCAGATGATGATATTTTAGGCCTATTGAATCAAACAAATATTGACGTTATGGATGAAAATTCTAACAAAAATCCAATAATAGCATCAACCCAAAGGGATTTAATAGCTGGAGAAGTAGCAAAAGATATTGCAAAAAGAAAATTAATACCCCTAGATTTGGTAGAAGCTCATGAGTCTGGAGCAATTCATATTCATGACCTAGACTATTTTATCCAACCAATCTTTAACTGTTGTCTAGTGGATATGAAAGATATGCTAGATAATGGAACAGTGGTAAATGATAAAATGATTGAAACGCCTAAATCATTTCAGGTGGCTTGTAATGTTATGACACAAATTATTGCTCAAATAGCAAGCAACCAATACGGGGGTCAGTCAATTAACATATCCTGCCTAAGCCCTTACCTTAAAAAATCTTATGACAAAAATTTAAAGCTAAGTAGAAGTATGTTAACAGATGATGATAAGGCAAGAGAGATGGCCGAGGCACTAACTCAAAGAGATCTTGAAAGTGGAATTCAAACAATTCAGTATCAGATAAACACCCTAATGACTAGCAATGGTCAGTCTCCTTTTGTAACCTTGTTTATGCACACAGATGAAAAGGATCCTTATTTAGAAAATACAGTTAAAATTATTGAAGAGATACTAAAGCAAAGAATTAAGGGAATAAAGAATGAACAAGGTGTTTATGTAACGCCAGCTTTTCCAAAATTAATATATGTCCTAGATGAAAACAATATTAAGGAAAACTCTCCTTACTACGATTTAACAAGGCTTTCTGCAAAATGTACTGCTAAAAGAATGTATCCAGACTATATATCTGCTAAGAAGATGCGTGAAAACTATGATGGAAATGTATTTTCTCCAATGGGGTGTAGAGCCTTCTTACCACCTTACAAGGATGAGAATGGTAAATATAAATTTGACGGAAGATTTAATATGGGAGTAGCCACTATCAACTTACCACAAATAGCTATTCTTGCTGATGGAGATGAGGATAAGTTCTTTGAAATTTTGGATAAAAGACTTGATTTGATTAGAAGAGTTGGACTTTTAAGGTATGATCACCTTTCTAAAGTTACAAGCGATTCATCTCCTATTCATTTCAGACATGGAGCAATAGCAAGACTTAAAAGACATGAATCTATTAAACCTCTCTTAGAAAACGGATACGCTACAGTAACTATTGGTTATATAGGTATTTATGAGGCGAGTAAATTGACCATAGGAAAATCCCATACAAGCAAGGAAGGCCATGATTTTGCTATTAAAATAATGAAAGTCTTAAATGATAGAAAAAAGGAATGGTCAGAAAAATACAATATAGCCTTTGCAGTCTATGGAACACCTGCCGAGAGTTTGACCCATAGGTTTGCTTCTATTGATAAAAAGAGATTTGGAAATATTAAAGATGTAACTGATAAGGGATATTACACAAATTCATTTCACGTTGATGTAAGAGAAGAAATTTCAGTATTCGATAAATTTGATTTTGAATCAGAATTTCAGCAATTATCAACAGGTGGTTGTATCTCCTATGCTGAAATTCCTAATATGTCATCAAACATTGATGCAGTTATGACAATGATTAAATATATATATGAACACATACAATATGCTGAATTTAATACTAAGTCTGATTATTGTGGAAATTGTGGGTATGATGGTGAAATCCTCCTTGATAAAGATAATAATTGGTACTGCCCAAATTGCGGAAACAAGGATAGAAATACACTAACAGTAGTGAGGAGAACTTGCGGTTACCTTGGCGAAAACTTCTGGAATGAGGGAAGAACTAAAGAAATAAAGGCAAGGGTGCTTCATATATGAGATTTGGTCAGATAAGAAAATATGATGTCGCCAATGGTCCTGGAATCAGGACCACTTTTTTCATATCGGGATGCGATAGAAATTGTAAAAATTGTTTTAATAGAGATTATATGGACTTTAACTTTGGAAAACTTTGGAATGAAAACTCTCTTAATGAAGTAATTTCATACTTAAAGCTAGAGGAAGTAGAAGGACTTACAATTCTTGGAGGAGAACCTTTTGAAAGTCCTAGAGGGCTTTTAGAAGCCATAAAAGCCATAAAAAAAGAATCATCCAAGTCAATATGGATATATACTGGATTTAGATTTGATGTATTAAAGGAGATTTACCTAGCTAAACAGATTTTAAACCTAATTGATGTTTTGGTTGACGGAGAGTTTGTTGATGAACTTAAAGATTTGAAACTGGATTTCAGAGGTTCGTCTAACCAAAGAATTATAGATGTCAAAAAGTCATTAAAATATAATAAAGTTGTTTTGATGGATGGGTATAAATAAAGAAAAGAGGAGGAATTATGAAAGTAAATAAAAAAATGAAGGGATTTTCAGCTATTTTAGCAGTGCTTGTTATAGCTGTAATTCTATTAATTGCGATTGTACCAACCTACAATAGCCTTGCAACATCAAGGGAAAATGTGAATAAGGCTTACGCCCAAGTCCAAAACGTAGTTCAAAGAAGGGCTGATCTTATACCTAACCTTGTTAATACTGTTAAGGGTTATACAAAACATGAAGCTGATACCCTAACTCAAGTAACAAATGCTAGATCTGGTGTGCAAAATGCTAAAAATCCACAAGAACTTGCCCAAGCAAACGAAGAATTAAGTAGGGCGGTAAATAGCATAAATGTAGTTGCAGAGGCCTATCCAGACCTAAAGGCTGATAGTCAGTTTGTCGCTCTCATGGATGAGCTTGCTGGAAGCGAGAATAGGATATCCGTTGAGAGGAAAAATTATAATGATGCCTGCCAAGAATTTAATACTAAGCTTGTAAGGTTTCCAACTAATATAATAGGAAAATTCACAGGATTTAAACAAGCTGATTACTTTAAGGCTAGCGAAAGTGCCCAAGATGCACCAACAGTAGATTTTAATAAATAGGAGTTATTATGAAAAAGGCTACAATAAGAAAATTAAATATAATTTTCGTAGTATTATTCTGCCTTTTTCCTAGCCTAGCTAAGGCAGATATTTATAGCGGAGTTAAAGACTATTGCTATGATGAATTATCGATTATTGATGAGAATACCAAAGAAAATATAAGAAAGATAAACTTAGAATTAGAAAGTAAAATAGGTTGTCAAATAGTTGTTGCCACAATGGAAAATCCTGATGGTCGTGAAGGTATGGAGTATGGAAGTGATATCTTCAATAAGCTAAGAATCGGAGATAAAGAAAAGGATAATGGAGTACTGATTCTTTTTTTAGAAAACAAAACAACAGGTCAAAAAGAAATTTCCATCATCCCAGGATACGGCTTAGAGGGAGCTCTTAATGACGCTAAGGTTGGAAGAATAATTGATAATTTTATGCTAAATTCCTTTAAAAAAGGCGAATATTCCAAGGGGTTAAATGAAGGATTTAATGCTATTGTCGGAGAAGTTGTAAAAGAATATGGGATAGAGATAGATGGTGATTATGAAAAATATCAGAATAAATTAGAAGACTCTAATGGATTTTCTATAGTTGATTTAATGATAATATTGCTTGTGTTCATAATATTTTCTAACCTAATTTCAAGACTTAAGCATAGACCTTATTCTAACTACAGCCGTGGCGGAAGATATCGCGGTAATCCTTATTGGACTAGTGGAAACTTTGGCAATTATAATGATGACGATGATTTTTGGTCAGGTTGGTCCTCAGGTGGAGGATTTACTGGCGGTGGAGGTAGCACAGGTGGGGGTGGTGCTAGTAGAAAATTTTAATTTTAAAAGAGTATTGCATAAAGCAATACCCTTTTTTTATTTAATCCTAGGAAGCAATTTATCATATATTAGTAAAAGCAAGATATAATTTATTATTGCATCCGGAATAACTTTTATGGCTCTACCAGCTAATAGAACCTTGTATGGTGTTCCATAAAGTTGTGTTAACCATAAAGGTGTAAGTAGACCGTGGTTAATTCCGTAAACAAATAAAATTACTAATAAGATAAGTATTCTTAAATTCAAATTTTTCTTTTTTCCATATTTAAATATTAGTCCAGGTACCATTCCAGTTAGAATTGCACTTAATGTAAAGCCAGGGTGGAAGGTTCCGCCTAAATTTATAATGATTCCAATTGCATCTGATGCAAATCCTGCAAGGGCTCCCAGTAAAGGACCAAAAAACATACCCGTAAGCATCAATGGCAAAGTGCCGAAAGATATCTTTATGTTAGGCGATAATTGAATCCCAAAAACTCTAGATAAGATAATACTTATCGCTGTAAGCATTGCTGCTTTCACTAAATTATTTACTAAAATTTTATTTTTCATATTTCCCCTTTCTATCAGAGGGCAGCGGTTGCGATAAAGAATCATGCATTCGCTTCGTTTAGGAACAACAACCCATTTCCTAACACTTAATGCTCTTTATCTACTCTGATGGATATATTATAAACTATATTCCAGAAAAATAGAAGAGCATTTTTAAGTTTTACTAAAATTTAATTTTCTTATATACTATTATCAGGTAAGGAGATAGACTTGAAAAATAAAGTAAATAAAAAAAGTGTGGATTTGGGCAAAGATTCTATAAGAGCTCTGCTCTTAAAGCTTGCCATTCCAGCTATTGCATCACAAATTGTCAATGTATTATATAATATTGTAGATAGAGTTTTCATAGGTCATATTCCTGATGTGGGGCCCTTGGCCTTGACAGGAGTTGGAGTTAGTTTTCCTATAGTTATTTTGATATCATCTTTTGCAGCCTTATTCTCATATGGAGCTGCTACTAGGTCTAGTATTTATTTGGGTAGGAAAGATAAAGAAACTGCTGAGAAAATTTTGGGAAATTCTTTAACTTCCCTACTGCTTGCATCAGTTGTTTTGTCTATCTTGGTACTTATTTTTAAAGATAAACTCCTTCATATTTTTGGAGCAAGTCCTAATACAATTTCCTATGGTCTTGAATATATAAGTATTTATGCTCTCGGAACGATTTTTGTCCATATAACTTTAGGGATGAATGTGTTTATATCTGTTCAAGGATTTTCAACAGTTGCTATGAGAACTGTAATAATAGGTGCTATAACTAATATAATTCTAGATCCTATTTTTATCTATGGAATGGGTATGGGGGTTAGGGGAGCGGCTCTTGCAACCATTATATCTCAAGCTATATCAGCATTTCATGCTTTAAGGTTTTTAATGGGCGATAGAACAACAATAAAAATAAGAAAATCATGCATACACCTAGATAAAAAAATATTGGTACCAGCAGTAACTCTTGGTGTCGCACCATTTATTATGCAATCAACAGAAAGTGTACTGATGCTTGCTTTTAATTATAATTTATTAAAATTCGGTGGCGACTTAGCTGTTGGAACAATGACAATTACCTCATCTTTAATGCAATTTGCCTTATTGCCTGTTGATGGGATAACCTTGGGTGGTCAAGCAATAATATCTTATAATTTTGGGGCAAATAATTTTAAAAGAGTTAAGGAAGCCTTCAAGATTCAAACAATAGCGAGTGTTAGTTTTACAACTATCTTGTGGACTCTCTTAATGATTTTTCCTGGATTATTCGCAAAAATATTTACTTCAGATATAGAACTTATAGCAAATACATCATGGGCAATAAGGGTGTTCTTTGCTTCAATTTTCTTATTTGGCCTACAATTATCATGTCAACAGTCCTTCATCGCTTTTTCTGATGCTAGAACTAGCACCTTCTTAGCGATTTTTAGGAAGATAATAGTCCTAATACCCTTAATATTCATCTTGCCTAGGTTTTTTGAAAACAAGGTTTTTGCCGTGTTCCTTTCTGAACCAATAGCAGATACGATAGCAGTCTTAACCACAGTAAGTATGTTTAGGATAAAGTTTAAAAAAATCGAAAAGTTTATGAAACTTGATAGAAATTCAAAAGCACAGTTGTATTGAAAAACCTCTAGCCTTAAACTAGAGGTTTATTTATTTGATGATAAAACCTTGGTTCCTTAGAGTTTCAAACATTTTATCTCTATGAAAAATAATTGTTCCTTGTTTTTTAGGGATTTGGAGGGAAAAAGATTCACTTCGTCTATTAGAATCTCTAAGGTCATAATATGAAGTCATTTCTTTATCATAGTCCCTAATTTCTTTCTTGTAACTATCAAAAATTTTATAATAGTTTTCAAAAACCTTTAAGCTTAAAGGTATTCTTGGTTTAAGTTGAGGGTTTTGATTGGGATAACCAAATCCAAGTCCAACGGCTGGATAAGTATATTTAGGAAGTTTCAATAACTCAATTACATCCTTTGTGGAATTATGAATATTACCGAAATAATTTGTACCCAAACCTAGTGATTCGCAAGAGGATACAACATTTTGGCAAGCGATAATTGCATCTGTAAAGGCCTGAACAAATTTATCAAAACTTATCATTTCATCATTCTCACTAGAATTTTCCTTAGCTATACTATAATTTCTAAATAAATCAGCTACAAAAATCCAAAGCTCTGGGGCTCTTCTCATGTATTCTTGATTACCTATTTGAGCTAAGGAATTTTTAATACTTTCGTCACTTATTCTTATTATAGAGAAAAGTTGCATACCATTGCTTGTAGCAGATTGATTAGCAACATTTAAAAGTTCTTTAATGAGGTCATCTTCAACTTTCCTATCAGTAAATTCTCTTATAGTTCTGTGCTTTAATGCTATATCAATTGTTTTTGTCATTTTTAGTCCTTTCATTTTTATATTCTTATACCCATATATGTTATAATTTACTTAGGAGTTAACCATGGTTATAAAAATATCTGTAAGAAACTTAATAGAATTTGTAATGAGGTCGGGCGATATAGATAATACTTTTAAAGATAATTCAAGGATGATAGAGGGAATTAGGGCCCATCAAAAGTTGCAAAAATCACATGGCGATAACTATCAAAAAGAGTATTCTTTGAAAAACACTATTGCTTATGGTGGTATTACTTTTCACGTTGAAGGCAGAGCTGATGGATTAATTAAAAAAGGAAATAAATATATAATAGATGAAATCAAATCTACCAAAAGAGACCTAAAGGACATAGATGATTCAAATAAACTTCATTGGGCTCAGGCTATGTGCTATGCTTATTTTTTTGCTAAAGACCATGATTTAGATATTATGGGAATTCAACTTACCTATGTTTCTACAGAAAACTATAAGACTAGAATATTTGAAAGAAGATTAGATTTTGCTGAACTAGAAATTTTTTATATTGATTTATTAAAAAAATATAAGCAATTTTCTAAAATAATTACAGATAATATAAGTATTCGAAATGAAACAGCTAAAAAACTAAAATTTCCTTATGAAACCTATAGAAAGGGTCAAAGAAAAATGGCTGTTGCAGTTTATACAGGCATTAGTGAAAGTAAGAACATTTTTATAGATGCTCCTACTGGAATTGGTAAGACAATTTCTACTCTATTTCCGTCAGTTAAGGCTATTGGGGAAGAGCTTACAGATAAGATTTTTTATTTGACATCAAAAACAACAACTGGAAATGAAGCTATAAAAGCTCTAAAATTGATGGAAGATCGAGGACTTATAATAAAGTCTGTTCAGATAACTTCAAAGGATAGGATTTGTCTAAATGATGAGGTTAAATGTAACCCTAGTGATTGTCCTTTTGCTAAGGGTCATTTTGATAGAGTTAATGACGCTTTAAAGGATATTCTCTCAAGAGAAACGATAATGGACTATGACGTTATAACATCATACGCTGAAAAGTATAGAGTATGTCCTCTCGAATTTGAACTTGATATAGCAACATATGCAGATGTTGTTATTTGTGATTATAACTATGTCTTTGATCCAAATGTATACTTGCGAAGATTTTTTGATGATTCAGTAGGAAAATATATTTTTCTAATAGATGAAGCTCACAATCTCCTAGAGCGAACAAGAGATATGTATTCTTTTTCCTTTACAAATAAGGATTTTATAGATCTATATGAATATTTTGATAAAGAAAAACATAAGAAAATTTTAAATTCTATAAGGAAAATAATAGATGAATTTGATGAAAAATATTTGAAATTTGGGAAGAAATTAAATTACTATACCAAAGACCACTTGGATGACCTAGATAGGCTTTTGATAACTCTAAGCAAAAATCTTGAAAAATTTTTAATAGAAGAGAAGGATGACAGAAACTATGACCTTATCCTAGATACATATTTCAATATTAATAGATATTTAAAGATTTCTGACCAATTTATTGAAGGTTTTTACAATGTGATTTCTTATGATGATATAGAAAAAATAAAAAGTTTTGAAATAAAATGCGTGGATCCATCAAGTATTCTAAAAAACAAATATAAGCTTGCAAGTTCAGCTATATTTTTTTCCGCAACTCTTGCACCAATGATGTTTTTTGTTAATATATTGGGAGCAAAAGATGCTCTAAAACTTAGATTGGAAATGCCTTTTTCAGTAGAAAATCAACTAATTGTTCAGGAATCAATTAGCACAAGATATAGGGATAGGGAGATAAATATAGGAAAAATATCTGATATGATATACAAGTTCACTACAAGCAAGGAAGGAAACTATTTCATATTTTTTCCGTCATTTAACTACCTAGAGGCGATTGCGGGTGATTATATGGTAAGATATAGTGAGGATATTCTAATCCAAGATAGGTCTATGTCGCTAAATGAAAGAGATAAATTTTTGAATAAATTTACTGAAGAAAGTTCAGAAATAGCTTTTGTAGTCTTGGGAGGTATATTTTCTGAGGGCGTAGACCTTATAGGTAAAAAACTTATTGGGTCGATGATTATTTCTGTAGGAATGCCCGGAGTATCATTTGATCGAAATTTAATAAAAGAGCATTTTGATAAGAAAGGATTGAGTGGCTTTGACTATTCCTATACTTTTCCTGGAATTAATAAAGTTTTTCAAGCAGCAGGAAGAGTTATAAGAAGCGAAAATGATAGGGGTATAATTTACCTTGTTGATGACAGATATGCTTGGGATATATATAAAAATTTATACCCATCCCACTGGAACAAATTAATTCACTTAGATAATTACAAAAATAATATAACAGACATAATAGACGAATTTTGGAGTGAAAATGAGAAAGAAATCAATAAAAGAAATAAAAATAGAAAAAATGAAATATCCTAATGTTTCCCAAGGGTACGATGAAAATGGAAGATTAATAGAGTTTAAAGGGGGAATCTTAGGACAAAAAGTAAGAGTTAAACCAACTAAAAGAAACAAGGATAAGGTTAAGGCTAAGTATTTGGATCTTATAGAACATTCTAGCTTAGAAAATTTCACAAAAACTTGTTTAAATCCTGATGAGTGTGGAGGATGTGCCTATCAAAAACTAGCCTATGAAACGGAACTTATGTTAAAGGTTGAGATGATTAAAAATCTATTTAAAGAAAATGATATATCTTATGCTGGAGATATTAAGATTAATCAATCACCCAAAGTTACGGCTTACAGGAATAAAATGGAATATACCTTTGGGGATAGAAAAAAAGGAGGAGAACTTGTACTTGGACTTCATAGGCAGAATAGATTCTATGAAATAATTGGAACATCTGATTGTAACATTGTAGATGATGATTTTAATAAAATTAGGCTAAAAGTACAAAACTACTTTAGAGAAAAAAAAGCAAATTTTTACCATAAAACAACAAGAGAAGGACTTCTTAGACATTTAGTAGTGAGAAAAGCGCATAGAACTGGAGAGATAATGCTTCTACTTGTAACAACTAGTGATTCAAGTTTTGATAATATCAGAAAGAAACTTTTTGTAAATTCAATATTAGACACAAAACTAAAAGGTAAAATTGTATCTATCTACCATATTACAAATGATTCAGTAGCGGATGCTGTAATCCCAGAAAAAATAGAGTTATTGTATGGCAAAGGATATATTATAGAAGAGATGCTTGGTTTATCCTTCAAAATATCTCCATTTTCCTTTTTCCAACCTAATATTTATACAGCGGAGAAACTATACCAAAAAGCTTTTGACCTAGCAGGTATTGACGAAACAATGGAGGTTCTAGATCTATATTCAGGAACGGGAACTATAACGCAAGTAATGGCTACAAGAGCAAAGTCAGCAACAGGAATAGAAATAGTTAAAGAGGCTGTAGATAAGGCATGGGAAAACTCAGAACTAAATAGAATATCAAATATAAATTTCTTATGCGGAGATGTTTTAGAGGAAATAGAAAAAGTTGGAAATAAGTACGATGTAGTAATATTAGACCCTCCAAGAGCTGGAATAACTCCAAATTCATTGGAGAAAATATTAAAAATAGACACAAAAAAATTTATATATATATCATGCAATCCTAAAACACAAGTAGAGAATATTAGAGGATTCCTTAAAGCAGGATATGAAATAAAATACTACGAAATATTCGATCAGTTCCCAAAATCAAGACATGTGGAGACGGTAGCACTTTTGTCCAAACTCGATGTCGATAAGCATATAAATATTGAAATTGAGCTGGATGAGCTTGATTTGACAA
>NZ_CAMXYR010000050.1 GCF_947253225.1 uncultured Anaerococcus sp.
GTATTATAAGATAGTTTCTTACATGGAAATTAAGGATTTCTATTCATTTAGAGTTTGCATTAATTTTGTGAGTGAAATTTAAAAAATACCTCACCCTAGTAGGTGAGGATTTCAAACAAAATAACCACTGACTTGCCAGTGGTTGTTATATCTTATTTAATTATAAAAAAGCATTTTGCAATTATGCTTTTTCTACTTTACCGCTTTTTAGACATTTAGTACATACGTTGATTGTTTTAGGTGTTCCATCTACTAAAGCTTTTACTTTATGCACGTTTGCTTTGAATGTTCTATTAATTTGTCTATGAGAGAATGTTACAGATTTACCTGACTTTGTTCCCTTACCGCAGATATCACATGATCTTGCCATTTTTACACCTCCTAGCTTTTATTAATCCTTATTATTTTACCAAAGTTTGGGCAAAATTACAAATTTTTTTATTGGAAGCATGAATATTTGTTTTAGGATTTGCTTTATTTATGTATTAATGATAGTTATTGGATGGATTTAGAGTATAATCTTTCATAGAATTACAAGAGATTTAGATGAATCTTAGGAGGTAATATGGACTATAAATCTATATACGAAAATGTTAAGGTGGGAGAAGTTTTTTATGACCATCCGCTAAAGGATTACACAACTTTTGGAATTGGTGGAAAGGCTGATGTCTTGGTCAAGCCAACAAGTGAAGATGAACTTAGAAATATTTTAAAAATTAATCATAAATTCGCTATTAAGACAACAGTTATTGGCAGAGGCTCAAATCTTCTAATTAGTGATAAGGGAATTAGGGGGACGGTTATTGTTCTTGCCGATAATTATTCCAATATAACTGTTGAAGGGGAAGTCTTATCTGCTCTTGCTGGTACTAGTCTTAATGAAGCGGCCTTATGTGCTATAGAAAATCACCTCAGTGGGATGGAGGAGATTTCTGGAATACCAGGTTCTGTTGGTGGTGCTGTAGCAATGAATGCGGGAGCCTATGGGGGAGAGATTAAAGATATTTGTATTTTGGTAAAAGCCTTCGATTTTGAGGGAAATGAATATGAGTTTACAAATTCAGATATGCATTTTTCTTATAGACATTCTAAAATTTTTGAGCAAGGCTTAATAGTTTCTTCTGCAAGTTTTAAATTAAAGGCTGGTAATTATGATGAAATAATCGAAAAATACCAAGACTTTACCAACAGAAGAATAAGCAAGCAACCCCTTGACAGGAAATCTGCTGGGTCAACTTTCAAAAGACCTGCAGGTTCTTATGCTTCAAAGCTAATTGATGAGTGTGGTCTTCGTGGATATAGGGTAGGAGAATGTCAGGTTAGCGAGAAACATTGTGGTTTTATTATCAATGTTGACAAGGCAACTTGCACTGATATGCTTAGCTTTATTGAGGAAGTATCAAGGATTGTTAGTGAGAAAACAGGTTTCGTTTTAGAGAGAGAAGTTAAACTTATTGGAGAAATTTGATGAAGCTAAAGGTTATCACAGGACTTAGTGGATCTGGCAAGACCACTGCCCTAAGGGCTTATGAAGACATGGGCTATTATGCCATGGACAATGTTCCAGCATATTTAATAGAAAAGTTTATAGAATTAAATGCTAACCAAGAAAACCCAATAGAAAAGATGGCGGTGGTTATAGATTTTAGGTCCTTTTCGATAACTAAAGACCTTTGCAAATCCCTTCTAAGACTTAAGAATTTTAATATAGATACAGAAATTATTTACTTGTATTCATCTGATGAAGTTATTTTCAAAAGATATAATGAACTGAGAAGACCTCATCCCCTAGGTGAGTATGGTGATGTAGCCGAGGGAATAGCCAAGGAGAAAAAACTCCTAGAGCCTATTAGAAAGATATCAGATAGGTTTATTGATACAACTTCCTACAAGATAGCAGAGTTAAAGAGAGTTATTGAAGAGGCTTCAGCCAAGAAGGATAAGATGATTGTAAATCTAGTATCCTTTGGTTTCAAGTATGGGCTAAGCGATAACTTTGAATTTGTTTTTGATATGAGATTTATACCAAATCCATTCTACATTGCAGAGTTAAAGTCCTTGAATGGAACTTGTGAAAAGCTTAAGGCTTACCTAGACAAATTTGAAATAGTCAAAGATTTTGAAGAAGATGTTTGTAAGATGATTAACAAACTAATTCCAGAATTTGTAAGTCAAGGTAAGGATATGCTTACAATTGCCATAGGGTGCACAGGGGGTCAACATAGGTCTGTTTATATGGTAGAAAGGCTCTACAAGAGGTTAGAGAATGAGGATTATATAATAATTAAGAAACATAGAGAGAAGGATAGATGGTGAAACAATACTTAAAAAGATTACCCCTCAAGAATATAAAAAATGCAAGAGACCTTGGTGGAGTTCCGACCATTTCAGGAAGTGCTACTAATTGGCAGAAATTTATAAGGACAGCGACCTTAGATGGAGCAAAAATTGATGACCTTTCTTATTTGATGGATTTAGGCATAACTTCTATAGTCGACCTTAGGAGAAAGGGAGAAATTGATGAGGATAAGGAAAGTATCCGAAAGATTAAGGAGAATTTTTCTTACTACAATGTCTCTTTGGCTGGAGATAGAGAATTTAGCAAAGTTGATATGGGCAGAGTATTGAATAAGGAGGTAACTGTTGGTGGCACTTATTCAAATCTTATTGACAATTACTCAGCTATTAGAGAAATTATGGAGATTTTTGCTAGGGATGATGGTGGATGTCTTTTTCATTGTCAAGAAGGTAAGGATAGGACTGGGATAATCTCTATGATTCTTATGGGACTTGCGGATGTTTCTAAAGAAGATATCATAGCAGATTATGAAGTTAGCTCTGCCCACCTTGGTTACATCGACCTTGATCAAAAAGATCCTTTTTCTATCTTTAGAATTACAAGTCCTTTTTATATGAAAGAGGCCTATGAGTATGTACTTAAAAATTATGGCTCATTTGATGCCTATCTTATGAAGGCAGGGGTAAGTGAGGAAGTTATAGAAAGAGTAAGAAGAAAAATAGTAGGCTAGGGAGGTAACCCATGTCTTTTTCTCAAAGGTGTAAGAAGGAAATTTTGAAAAGAGAACCCATATCAAGGATGGGCGAGCTCCTTGCCATAATACATTTTATCGGTTCTATTAGGATAAATAGGGGAGGTTATAATATCAAGTTCGAAACTGATTCCAATGCCTACGCCCGATATATATATAATTTAATAAAAGATCTTTACGATTATTCATCAACCTTTGAGATTTTTGACAAATCATACAAGGATAAGGACAGGATTTTTACAGTGCTTGTGGAAGACAGTAGGATTTCTGAGGAAATAATTGATGAAAAATCTAAGGGTTTTATTGATAACTTTTCTGATATAGAAGATGTTTCCCTTGATGATATCAAGTCCTTTCTTAAAATCGCCTTTATTTATAAGGGTTCTATAAATGACCCCCAAAGAGGCTACAATCTTGAAATAATTGCTAGAGAAAAAAATGAATTTAGGTTAATTAAAGAGTCTATGGATACCTTTGACCTAAATGCCAAGGTTAATGATAGGGGTGATTATTACATAGTTTATATCAAGGATTCGGATAAGATATCCGATTTTCTGGCTATTGTTGGAGCAAACAGGTCTCTTTTTGAGCTTGAAAATGTAAGGGCGATGAAGTCTATAAGAAATAATATTAATAGGCAAACTAATTTTGATAAGGCAAATATTGATAGGACTGTGAAGGCATCTTTAAGACAGGTAGATGCTATTAGAGAAGTTTTAGCGTCAGATATAGCTGATAAACTATCTTGTGATATGAGAGATATAGCAAGTATTCGCCTGGAAAATCCATATGTTTCAATAGAAGAAATTGGAGAGATGATGGATCCTCCAATGACAAAGGCAAAGGTTAATTATAGATTACAGAAGTTTATCAAGATGGCAGAAGACCTTTAAGGAGCAACTATGCAAGAAAAATTTACCCACCTCCATGTGCATACCGAATATTCCCTTTTGGATGGATTTTCAAGAATTGACGTTCTTTTGGATAAGTGTAAGGACTTGGGAATGGATTCTATCGCCATAACCGACCATGGTGAGATGTACGGAGTTATTGAATTTTATAAGCAAGCTCTAAAACGTGGAATTAAACCAATTATAGGTTGTGAAGTCTATGTTAGTGAGAAGAATCATACAATCAAGGATTCTACTAATAAGAGGTACTACCACCTCATCCTTCTAGCTAAGAATAATCATGGCTACAAGAATTTGATAAAGATAGTTTCTGAAGCCTACGTCAATGGATTTTATTACAAGCCCAGGGTTTGCTTTGACTTTATAAAGAAACATTCCAAAGACTTGGTCGCTCTGTCAGCTTGTCTTAATGGGGAAGTAAGTCAAAGACTTTTGGAAAATGATTATGAAGGAGCAAAGATAACTGTCCAAAAATATGAAAAAGTTTTTGGTAAGGGGAATTATTTTTTGGAAGTGCAAAATCACGGAATAAAAGAGCAAAACCAAGTCAATGCTGGTCTATTAAAAATTCATAAAGACCTGGATATACCATTAGTTGCAACCAATGACCTCCACTATGTAAATAAGGAAGATGCCTATTATCAAGATGTTCTTCAATGTATCCAGACAGGAAAACTAATCAAAGATGAGGATAGGATGAAGATGCCAACTAGCGAGTTCTACCTAAAAAGTTTTGATGAAATGGCAGAGCTTTTCTCATCTTATGAAGGAGCAATTTCCAATACCCAAGTAATTGCTGATATGTGTAATGTAACATTTACCTTCCATGAACCTCACCTTCCTTTTTTTCCGAAAATTGAGGCGGGATTTACTAACCTATCCTATCTGAAAAAACTTGTAGATGAAGGTCTTATTAAAAAATATGGAAGTATAAGTGATGAGATAAGAAAAAGGGCCGACTTAGAAATTGATGTTATCAATAATATGGGATATGTTGATTATTTTCTTATTGTTTGGGACTTTGTAAGATATGCTAGAGAAAATGATATAGCTGTTGGGCCAGGAAGAGGGTCTGCCGCTGGTTCTATTGTATCCTTTGCACTTGATATAACTCAGATCGATCCGATAAAATATAATTTAATTTTTGAAAGATTTTTAAATCCTGAGAGGGTGTCAATGCCTGATATAGATATAGACTTTGACTATGTTCTTCGTGATCGCGTTGTGGAATATGTGAATGAACTTTATGGCAAAGACCATGTTTCTCAAATTGTAACTTTTGGTAGAATGCAAGCTAGAAATGCAATAAGAGATGTGGGGCGAGTTCTTGATATAAGTTATGCTAAGGTAGATAAGATTGCTAAGATGATACCAACAACTATCGGGATGACCATAGACAAAGCCTTTGATACTTCAAGTAAGTTTAAAGAAATTTATGATAGCGACCCAGAGGCTAAAAGATTGATAGATACGGCAAGAAAGGTTGAGGGTCTACCAAGGCACACTTCAATCCACGCTGCTGGGGTAGTAATTTCTAAAGAAAAACTTACTGATATAATTCCTCTAGCTCTTTCTAACGACCTTGTGGTTACTCAATTTGATATGACTGAAATTGAAGAACTGGGACTTCTAAAGATGGATTTCTTGGGACTTAGAAACCTAACAGTAATCAAAAACACAATTAAGGATGTTAAAAAATATCGAGGGATAGAAGTAGATTTAACAAAAATAGATGTTAATGACAAAAATGTAATTGACCAGTTTAATAATGCGAAAACAATTGGAATCTTTCAATTCGAATCTGCTGGCATGAGAAATTTCTTAAAAAATCTAAAACCAACAGTTTTTGATGATCTGATAGCAGCAAATTCTCTTTTTAGACCAGGGCCAATGGATGAAATTCCAAAATATATCCACAATAAAAATAATCCAAAGGATGTAAGTTTTATTGACCCAGCTCTCAAATCAATCCTTGACGTAACCTATGGCATAATCGTTTACCAGGAGCAGGTTATGCAGATAGTTCAAAAACTTGCTGGATATTCTTTAGGAGAAGCCGACAACCTTAGACGAGCAATGTCAAAAAAGAAAATGAGCGTTATGGAAGAAAATAGGGATATTTTTATAAATGGAAAGGTTGATGAAAATGGCAAAATTGAAATTCCAGGGTGCCTAAGAAATGGAGTTAATGAAAAGGCAGCAAACCTTATTTATGATGAAATGATATCTTTTGCTAAGTATGCCTTTAATAAATCTCACTCAGCGGCTTATTCACTTGTTGCAGTTCAAACTGCCTATCTCAAGCATTATTTTCCTGAAGAATATATGGCAAATCTCATATCTTCTGTGATGGATTCATCATCTAAGCTTTATCTTTATGTAAATGAGAGTAAAAACTTAGGTATAAAAGTTCTAGCTCCAGATGTCAATAAATCTTTAGCAGAATTTAAAGTTGAAGAAGGAAAAATTATTTTTGGCTTATCTGGAATCAAAAATGTAGGCATAAATATGATTAATTCCATAATAAGTGCCAGAGAAAAAGCAGGAAAGTTTAAAGATTTTGACGAGTTCCTCCAAAGAGTTGATGAAGTTGACTCAAGAAGCCTTAATAAAAAAGGACTAGATTCTATGATAAAGGCAGGAGCTTTTGATAGTTTGGGCAACACCAGAGCATCGCTGATTGGATATTATGAAAAGGCTATGGATTCTGTTCATGAAAATAGGAAGATTAATCTCAAGGGACAGATGAATCTTCTTGATGGTTTTGCTGAAAATGATAAAAAAGAAGATTTAGGTTATAAAAAAATTAAAGAATATAATAAGAAGACCAAGTTGAAGCTAGAAAAGGAAGTCCTAGGTTTTTATATATCCGACCATCCTCTATCAGAATTTAAGGAAGTTCTTGATAGAGAAGTGAATTTTTCTACCTCTTATAAGGAAACTATGAATGAAGTTGAAATCCAAAGGCTTGATAGAAAGCCTGTTACCATGGCAGGTGTTATTACTGAAAAGTCGGAAATTATGACTAAAAAGGGTCAACTTATGAGTTTTGCAAGCCTTGAAGATATGTATGGTAGTATAGAAATTGTGATTTTCCCAGAAGTTTACAAGAAATATAGGACTCTCTTGGATGAGGATAATACAGTTATAGTGCGAGGAAATTTACAAATTGATGAAAGGGATGTAAAATTAATAACGTCAGAATTTATTGATATAGAAAAAATTAATCTCAAAACATTATACTTAAAAACCCAATATTTAAGGTATAATGATATAAGAAACATTCTAGTACAAAATAGGGGCAAGGTTCCAGTCGTAATTTACTTTGAGGATAAGGAAAAATCTGTCCGACTTGATAAAAAATTATGGTTTGATATTAATGAAAAAAGCATTAAAGTATTAGAAGAGTTTTTAGGAAAAGAAAATGTTAAGATTACTTAAGGAGTTGTTATGAAGACTATAGGAATACTAACAAGTGGAGGAGATGCTCCAGGCATGAACTCTGCTATTAGGGCTGCTGTTAGAACAGCACTGAATAGTGGAATGCGTGTTAAAGGTATTAGAAATGGTTATGACGGACTTATGCAAGGAGATATTTATGAGATGAATGTTTCCTCAGTAGCAGATATTATCCACAAGGGTGGTACTATTCTTGGTACTGCAAGAAGCATGGAGTTTAAAACACCAGAGGGACAAAAAAGAGGTGCTCAAATCCTTAGCGATTATGGGATTGAAGGCCTAATAGTAATAGGAGGAGATGGATCCTTCAAGGGAGCAAAAGCTTTATCTGATTTAGGAATTAAAACAATAGGAATCCCTGGAACAATCGATAATGATATGGGATATACAGATTTTACTATTGGATTTTTCACAGCAATTGAAACTGTAACAGACGCTATCGGAAAGCTAAGAGACACATCAAGTTCTCACGGTAGGGCAGTTGTAATTGAAGTTATGGGCCGCAATTGTGGAGATTTAGCATTGTTTTCAGGTCTAGCTGGTGGAGCGGAATCAATTATAGTACCAGAACATAATTTCTCAATTGGCGAAATCATTGATAAGATGGAGCACGGAAAGAAGAGAGGAAAACTCCACCACCTAATCACTTTGGCAGAGGGTGTAGGTGATCCATATTCTTTAGCTAAAGAGCTTGAGGAAAAAACTGGAATTGAAACCAAAGTTACAATCTTAGGCCATGTTCAAAGAGGTGGTTCCCCATCAGCTGTTGATAGGCTTTTGGGATCTTTGATGGGATCTAGAGCGGTTACCCTTCTCCAAGAGGAAAAAACCAATCTTGCCATTGGATATGTGGATGGACAAATAATAGAAGTTAGTATAGATGAAGCTACAAGCAAAAGTTCTGAATTTAATGAAAGACTTTACGAGCTTGCAAATTCTTTATCAAGATAGGAGTAATTAATAATGAAACCTGATATTTTAAAAAAGACAAAAATTGTATGTACAATAGGACCAGCTAGTGAAAAACCAGAAGTTCTTGAAGAATTGATTAACAACGGTATGAACGTTGCAAGACTTAACTTTTCACACGGAACTCATGAAGAACACCTAGCTAAGATAAAAACTATTAGAAGAATTAGAAGAAAATTAAATGTACCTGTAGCTATCATGCTTGATACCAAGGGTCCAGAAATAAGAACAGGAAATTTCAAAGTTGATGAAATTTTCCTAAAACCTGGTGATATCTTCACTCTTACTACAAGAGATGTTGAAGGAGATCAATCAATAGTGTCTGTTTCTTATGATGGACTTCCAAAAGACGTGTCTGTAGGTAGTGAAATTTATATAGACGATGGACTTGTACAACTTGAAGTTCTTGAAATCAAAGATGGAACAGATGTTGTATGCAAGGCATTAAACAACGGAATTCTATCTGACCATAAGGGAGTTAACCTTCCAGGATCAAAGACTAACCTTCCAGCTATTACACCAAAAGATGTTGATGATATTAAATTCGGTATTGAAAACGACATTGATATTATAGCAGCATCATTCGTTCGTAAAAAAGAAGATGTTTATGATATAAGAAAAGTATTGGAAGATCACGGTGGAGAAGATATCAAAATCATCTCTAAAATTGAAAGCCAAGAAGGTGTTGATAATCTCGATGAAATTATTGAAGCTAGTGATGGAATTATGGTTGCCAGAGGAGACCTTGGTGTTGAAATTAGAACAGAGCTTATTCCAATAGTACAAAAAGAAATCATAAGAAAATGTAACGATGCTGCAAAACCAGTTATTACCGCAACACAAATGCTCGACTCAATGATTAGAAATCCAAGACCAACAAGAGCTGAAACTACTGACGTTGCCAATGCTATTATTGATGGTACTGACTGTGTAATGCTATCAGGAGAAACTGCTGGAGGAAAATATCCAATAGAAGCAGTTAAGACTATGAGAAATATTTGTATTACAACAGAGCTATCAGATGACTTCTACCAAAACATCTACGATGTTAAAATTCACTCTGCTAATACAACAACAAACTCAATTGCAAGATCTACTAAAAATATTGCAGAAGAGCTAAATGCTAAAGCAATTATTTCTTGTACAGCAAGTGGTAATACTTCAAGAATTATCTCAAAATTCAAACCAAAAACAAATATTATAGCTGCAACAATTTCAGATAGAGTTGCTAGACAACTTTCAATTGTATGGGGTGTATATCCAATCGTAATCCAAGAGGCAACAGAAACTGATGAGCTAATAGAAAGAGCTATAGTAGGTTCACTTGCTGAAGAATATGTAGAAGAAGGTGATCTAACAGTTGTAACTGCTGGAATTCCTCTAGGAGTATCAGGAACAAGCAACCTAATTAAAGTTCATATTATTGGAGATATCCTAACAAATGGAACAGGAATTGGAAGTAAGTCAGTATCAGGAAAAGTTGTGATTGGCTCAACCAAAAAAGAACTTGAGGGAAAATTTGAAGAAGGAGACATCATAGTTGCTAAATTTACAGATGCAGATATAACAGAATATATCGAAAAGGCATCTGCTGTTGTAACAGAAACTGGTGGACTAACAAGTCATACAGCAGTAGCAGCAGTTCACTTCGGAATCCCAGCAGTAGTTGGTGCTACAAATGTAATAAACCTTGTAGAAGAAGGCGAAATAATAACTGTAGATCCAATTGGTGGAGTAATTTACAAAGGAGAAACTAAAGTTATCTAATGCTCGTAAAAGATATTAAGATAATTGATATCCTACAAGATGGGAGAGGAGTTGGAAAAGAAAACTCCAAAGTCTACTTTATAGAAAATGCTAGCTTTGGAGAAACCTGCGACATTGAAATAACTAATGAAAAGAAAAATTTCATAGAAGCAAAAAAAATAAAAACAACTTCACAAAGCCCTTATTATACACAACCTCCATGTCCATATTATTATGAATGTGGGGGTTGTACTATTATGGATATAAATTATTCAAAACAACTAGACCTTAAAGTAAACCTAATAAAAAATGCCATAAAGAAAACTTGTGGTATAAATCTCGATAATATAGAAATTATTGCAAGCAAAAAATATGGATATAGAAATAAAATTAGGGTGCAAGTTGACCAACATGGAAACTTAGCCTACAATAAACAAGCATCAAACGATTTGGTTAGAATCAATGATTGTATACTTGCCAATGACCACATACGAAATAATTTATCAGAAATTCAAGATTTGAGTATAGA
>NZ_CAMXYR010000051.1 GCF_947253225.1 uncultured Anaerococcus sp.
GTTAGGTCGTCGGCAGCGTCAGATGTGTATAAGAGACAGCAATAAAAGAGGAGTAGAAAGGAATAGCTTTTTAGAGAGGAAACGGATGGTGGAAGTTTCTAAGATGAACTTTTGAAGGTTGCTTTTGTTTATGTTTCATGCCGCACACATTAGTGCAAAGAGAGTCTTATTTTGAGGAAATTAGGTGGTAACACGGTCATTCGTCCTATGTCGTTTGTCGTTGCCACTTTTTTTGTTAGCTAAAGGAGTAAGTATGGATACAAAATATAATCCAAGTCAATTTGAAAAAGAAATATATGAAAAATGGGAGCAAGGTGGATATTTCAAAGCAAATGTTAATAAAGACAAAAAGCCTTTTACAATTGTAATGCCACCTCCAAATGTTACAGGTTATCTTCATTTGGGTCACGCCCTAAATAATACTATTCAAGATATCATAATTCGCTATAAGAGAATGGCAGGCTTTGAGGCTTTGTGGATACCTGGAACTGACCATGCCTCAATTTCTACTGAAAGTAAGGTTGTTGATAAGATTGCTAAGGAAGGAAAAACTAAGGCTGACCTTGGTCGTGATGGTTTCTTGGAAGAAGCCTGGGATTGGACTCACAAGTATGGGGGAAGGATAAAAGAACAACTTCGTACAATTGGTGTCTCATGTGATTGGGATCATGATTCTTTCACTATGGATGAAAATTTGACCAAGGCTGTTAAAAGAGTTTTCAAGAAGATGTATGATGATGGTCTTATCTACAGAGGCAATAGGATTGTAAATTGGGATCCTAAGGCTGAAACAGCTATATCAGATGCGGAAGTCTACCATGAAGACCAAAAAGGCCATTTGTGGTACATCAACTATTTCTTCGAAGATAGTGATGAATATATAACAATTGCTACTACAAGACCAGAGACAATGCTCGGAGATCTTGCAGTAGCAGTTAACCCAGAAGATCCACGTTTTAAGGATAAGATTGGAAAAAATTTAATCCTTCCCCTTGTTGGAAGAAAGATCCCTTTAATTGAGGATTCTTATGTAGATATGGAATATGGTACTGGTCTTGTAAAGATTACTCCATCACACGACCCTAATGACTTTGAGGTTGGAGCTCGTCACAATCTTGGTCAATGTATAGTTTTAGACACCAAGGCACATATTGTAGATGGTTATGGCAAATATTCTGGTATGGAGCGTTACGAGGCTCGTAAGGAAATCATTAAGGATTTACAAGATCTTGGACAACTTGAAAAAATCGAAGAGATCGAACACGCAGTTGGATATTCAGAAAGAACAAATGTTGTAATTGAGCCACTTATATCCAAACAATGGTTTGTAAAGATGGACGGACTTGCTCAGATGTGTATAGATGCCTACGAAAAGGATGAAGTTAAATTAATTCCTGATTCTCTATCAAAAACCTACATGAACTGGCTAAATAATATTAGGGATTGGACAATTTCAAGACAACTTTGGTGGGGGCATAGACTACCTGTTTTTTATACAGATGATGGTGAAATTATAGTATCTGAAGAAGAACCAGATGCAAATGGTATGCTTAATGGAGTTCATGTAAGCCAAGAAGAAGACACGCTGGACACTTGGTTTTCATCTGCTCTCTGGCCTTTTGCTACTCTTGGTTGGCCTGATGAAAATGAAGAGTACAACTACTTCTTCCCAACTGATATCCTTGTTACAGGTTATGATATAATCTTCTTCTGGGTAATTAGGATGATTTTCTCATCCATTTACAACACAGGAAAAGTTCCTTTTAGCCATGTTTTATTTACTGGTCTAATAAGAGATTCTCAAGGCAGAAAGATGAGTAAATCTCTAGGAAACGGTGTCGATCCAATTGATGTAGTAAATGAATATGGAGCAGATGCCCTCAGATTTACCTTAATCACTGGTAATTCTCCTGGAAATGATATGCGTTATGATGAGAAGAGAATTCTTGCTAGTAGGAATTTTGCCAATAAATTATGGAATGCATCAAGGTTCGTTTTGATGAATATCGACAAGGGAGATGACCTTGAATTTACAGGAGCAAATTTAGAACTTGAAGATAAGTGGATACTCAAGAGACTTAATGATGTTATTGTAGAAGTTAGTAAAAACCTTGATAAATATGAAATTGGTTTGGCAGCAGATAGGATTGAAGACTTTATCTGGAATGAATATTGTGATTGGTATATAGAGTTTGCCAAAATTAGACTCTACGGAGATGATACAGAGGCTAAGGCTAATGTTAAGAAGGTTCTTCTTTATGTTCTAAGAAAGATGCTTGCACTTCTTCATCCATTCATGCCATTTATAACAGAAGAAATCTTTACCTCCCTTCCTAATGCTGAGGATTTGTTGATAGTAGAGCAATGGCCAAACTTCAAAGAAGAATATGACTTTGTTAATGAAGAGGCTAATGTTAACTCTGTGATAGATGCCATAACTGCTATAAGAAACCAAAGAGCAACCCTCAATGTTCCTGCTAAAACTAAGCAAAAACTCACAATTCTTGTGGAAGATGATGAAAATATTTCTCTTATAGAAGAAATAAAAGACCAATTCCAAAACCTAGCTAGTGCAAGTGATGTAGAAGTAAGGGGCAAAGAAGAAGTCCAAGTAGGAGATGAGGAAGGTCTAGTAAGACTAGTTTTTAATGAGTTTTCTGTACTTATGAGCCTAGATGAGCTTGTTGATTATGAGAAGGAAAGAAAGAGACTAGAGGATGAGATAAAAAGACTGGACAGTGAAATCAAAAGAGCTAGTGGCAAACTTTCAAACAAAGGTTTTGTTGAAAAAGCTCCAGAAGCTGTTGTTAATGAGGAACGTCAAAAGTTGGCCGGCTATAAGGACCTACTAGAAAAAACAAAGGCCTCTCTTGAAGAAATTAAGGATAAGTAATGTATGATGAATTTTCCTATATCTATGACAAGCTTAGCTTTGACTTAGATTATGAGAAATATGCTAACAATATCAAATCTCTTGTTGAAAAATATGGGATTAAGAAGGAAAATATGCTAGAGCTTGCGGCAGGCTCTGGCATGTTGACTAAGTATTTTTTTGATGACTTTGAAAATATAGATGCCCTAGACTTGTCGGCAGATATGCTCACTGTTTTTGCTAACAAATATAATCCATCAAATGTAAAGCTCATCCATTATGATATGATTGATTTTCTGAATGAGGATACTTATGATTTACTTGTAATCCTTCTTGATTCGATTAATTATGTGACTGAGAAGGAAGAATTGCTTAAATTATTCGAAAATTCCTATAAAAACCTCAAAAAAGGTGGTCTTTTAGTCTTCGATATAAATTCACCCTACAAGATGAGGGAGATTTTTGGGTCAAATTGTTATGTCTATGAGCATGAGGATATTTTCTACACTTGGGATAATTATTTTGAAGATAATCTTGTTGATATGCACCTAGACTTTTTTGTGGAAAACCAAGATGGAACCTATAGGAGAGTTAGGGAGTTTCAACAAGAAAGGCTTTATGAAATACAAGAAGTCAAGGAAATTTTAGAAGATATTGGTTTTAAGCGAATAAATATTGTAGATGAAGATGATTTTTCTAATGTCAAAGAAGATAGTCTTAGGATTTTGTTTTCTTGCGTTAAGGAGTAGTATGGATAGAGGAATTGTAAAATTATTTGATAACAAAAGAGGTTTTGGTTTTATAACTTGTCAGGGTGAAGATTTGTTTGTCCATTACTCAGATATACAAGCAGATGGTTACAAGATGCTTTATCCAAACCAAAAAGTCGAATTTATACGAATTGATGCACCAAGAGGGCCTCAAGCCATCAAGGTAAGACTTATTGATGACTAGAATGTAAGCTATTGGATTAACTTTGCCAGTAGCTTTTTTATGTTAATTAGCTATAAAGCAAGCCTTAAATAATAATTTAAAAGTACATATTAACTAATATGTTTTACCTATATAAAATATTAGAATTTTTGTGTTATAATAACAATGAGGTACACGATGGAAAGAAAATGTTATGCGAAGATTAATTTAAGTCTAGATTCTCTTTATAAGAGAGAAGATGGATATCATGAAATCGACTCGATTATGACTAGAATTAATCTTTATGATGAATTAATTATAAAAAGAAATAAGGAAAATAAGTTTAATTTTTCATCTAATAGAGATGATATATGTAAAATTGAGGACAATTTAATCTACAAGGCTTGGGATATGCTTAGAAGCAGGACTTGCGATTATGGGATTGATGTTAAGCTTATTAAAAATATTCCTATAGCAGCTGGTCTTGCTGGGGGTTCAACAGATGCAGCCGAGATGATTAAGGCTCTTAATGACCTTTGGAGTCTAGGTATGACTAGGGAAGAGATGATGGACTTGGCAAAAAAACTTGGGGCTGACTTACCATTTTTCTTCTTAGAATCAAACGCTAGAGCTAGGGGAATTGGGGAGATTTTAACTCCTTTTTCCAATAAACTCACCATGAAAATTCTTCTAGTAAATGACGGTACAGCCATATCTTCGGCTTTTGTTTACAAGAGGTTAGGAGATTATGGGGTTGTTGATAATGACAAAATTATAGATGGTCTTAAAAATGGAGATTCTAGTGTAATTAAAGACTTCAGAAATGTTATGGAAGATGTTATTTTTGAAAACTTCCCTCATTTAAAAGAAATTAGGGATAGATTGATGGATCTTGGGGCGGATAATGCCTTAGTAAGCGGGTCAGGAGCAAGTATTTTTGCGGTTTTCTTAGATGAAAAAGCTTATGACAAGGCCTATGAAAGAATTAAGGATGATTACCAAAAAGTTGAAAAGGTGGAGCTTGTAGATGACTAGGATTGGAATATTTGATTCTGGTCTAGGTGGACTAAGCGTCCTTAGGGAATTAGTAAAAACAAACACAGCTTCCTATTTTTATTTTGGGGATACCCTAAGAGTTCCTTATGGTGGTAGGAAAAAGGAGCAAATAATTTCTTTTGCTGAAGATATAGTCGACTTTCTTGAAGGATTTGATGTTGACTACTATGTAATAGCCTGTAATACAATTTCTGTTATTGCGACTGACCTTTTAAGGGAAAAGTATAAGAAGAGCTTTATTCCTATAACAGAAATGGGAATTAAGGCAAGCCTTGACTATGAGGGAGACTTTTTAGTCTTGGGAACAAAAACAACTATAGATAGTCATTTTTATAAAAATAATATTGAACATTTAACATCTGCTAGAGTCTATGAGGTTGCTGCTAGAAAACTTGTAGACCTAATAGAAGCTGGAAATTTGGATAAGGAAGAATTAAATCCCTACCTAGATGAGTACCTGAAATTAGCCAATGAGAAAAAGCTTCCGAATATAATTTTAGCATGTACTCATTATCCTATAATAAGAGATTTTATTGAAGACAGGTTAACCTACAAGGCAAATATAATTGACCCAGCAATATTTGCTGCCCAAGCCCTCAAAGACGTAAGGGGTGAGGGAGAAGTTAATATCTTTATGTCTAAAAAAACTTTGGCAACAGAAAATTTAATAGGCAAAATAATGGATACTCCTTACAAGTTAACTTATACGAATGAAATTTTGAAGTAGTCAGTTAAGCTGGCTACTATTTTTGTGCAAATGTTTGTGCGAAACATATAAATACATATGATATTTTATGAATTATAGAAAAGTTGAAAAAATTTTTTAAAAAAGTCAAAAATTAATTAAAATCGTATGAAAATATTTGGAATTAGTCATATTTGCTCTGTATTTTTTTTCTTTTCCGTGTTATAATGAATATAAGAATTTAGCAATCTAAAGCAAATTTTGGAACTTGAAATATATTTCCTATTTTGAGAAGGATTGCTTATCCCAAAAGATTTGACTAAAATATTGAAATAAATAGAGGAAGGCTATGTCTAATAGAGGTATAAGAGAACTAAAGAGGAAAAAGAGACGACTAAAAGCTAAAAGAAGAAAGAAGATACTTACTACAAGTTTCCTAGCACTAGCTGTGTTTGGAGGTTTGAAGTTTTTTTCTAGTGATGAAGATCAATTTACAATCACAAGACCTATGGAGTATAGGCAGGCACAGGCTGCCGAAAACAAAGAAGTCCAAGAGGATGATTCTTCCAATAAGGATGTTATCCATGTGGCTACAGAAGCAGGTTTTGAAGATTTGAAGATAGATAAAGATAAAAAAATAGAAGATGACAAGTACCAAAAAAATCTAATCAAGTATGTTAGATGTGCAAAAACTCAATATGCCTACCAATATCCTAATGATTACTCTAAGACAGAGAAATATATCAAAGAAGGAGACTATATACCATATTATGGCACAGAAAATGGTTTTTCTAAGATTAAGTTAGATGACTCTTTTTACTATGTAAATAAATATGGACTAGAGGAACTTGATAAGGATAAGCAAATTAAGGTGATTAGTGGAATTACCTATGTAAGTGAAGCCTATCCACTTCCTAGTGATTTCAACCCTGGTCTTGATAAAACTGCCAAGCGTGCCTTTGAAACTATGAGACAGGATATGCAAAGAGCAGGTTTAGATATCAAGATTGCATCTGATTATAGGGACTTTAGTCTTGAAGAAAAGATGAATAAAGCAGAAGATGTGGATAGCGAACTAGCTGGTTGTAGCGAGCACCAATTAGGTCAGGCCTTTGATTTCTTTACAGAATCTAACAAATATACAGACAAATTTGTAACTACCAAGCAATACAAATGGCTAAGTGAGAATGCCTACAAGTATGGTTTTATAGAAAGATATCCAAAGGGTAAGGAAGAATCTACCAAGCACAAGGCTATGCCATGGCACTTTAGGTTTGTAGGTGTAGAAAATGCCAAGGAAATCTATGAAAATAACCTTACTTTGGAAGAGTATTTGAAGATAAATTAATTGTAATTTATTGCCGATTCGATATAATATTATTGTGTAATGTAGAAACAATTTTAATCTAAGGAGTTTTTATGAAATCAATTAATACAAATGATGCACCAAAAGCAGTAGGAGCATATGTACAAGCAATTGCAACAGAAAGCCTTGTTTTTACATCAGGTCAACTTCCACTAGATCCAAAAACTGGTGAATTGGTTACAGAAATCAAAGCAGCTACTAAACAAGCCCTAGCAAATGTTGAAGCTATCTTAAAAGAAGCTGGCTCAAGCAAGGATAAGGTAATAAAATGTGTTGTTTACTTAAATGACATCAATGATTTCCAAGCCTTCAACGAGGTTTATGCAGAATTTTTTGGGGATCATAAACCAGCAAGATCAGCTTTTGAAGTAGCTAATCTTCCACTAAATGGTCTATTAGAAATAGAAGCTATAGCAAGCTTATAAGGTGGAAACGGCAGTTTAGGCTGTCGTTTTTTTATACCCTAAAGGAGGACTTTATGGATGATAAATATATAATAAGTGAGATTGAGAAAGATAAGAAAAATTTCATAAGTCAGAGAAGGCATCTTCATACAATAGCAGAGCTTTCATCTAAGGAATTTAAAACTTCAGCTTATTTAAAAAATGAGGTAAAAAAACTTGGACTAGAAATATTTGAAGTAGAAGGAACGGGTTTCTATGCAATTCTTGATACGCATAGACCTGGAAAAACTATTGGACTTAGGACTGATATAGATGCCCTTCCAGTAAAGGAAGCCAAGAAGAATTTGTCTTGTGTTAGAGAAATCTTATCAGAAGATAGCGAAGTATTCCATGCTTGTGGTCATGATGGTCATATGGCAATACTTCTTTCAACAATGAGAATTTTAGTTAAAAATAAAGATAAACTTAATGGAAAGCTTGTATTTATTTTCGAAGAAGCAGAAGAAACAGGTGCTTCTATAGGTAGAATGATTGAAAGTTTGAAAAAAGAAAAGATAGATTATTTTTATGGCAACCACTTAACATCTTTTTTGAATACTGGAGAAATAGCCCTTGATGCAGGTCCAGTGATGGCTGGGTTTGCAATGGTAGACTTTACCATAAGGGGTGTCGGTGGACATTCTTCAAGACCTGATAAGGCTATAAGTCCGATTTTTTGCCAAGCAGCAGTAATCCAATCCTTGGCCTCTGCTTTTGTAAATAGGCTAGATCCAGATAAATCAGTAACTTTGGGACTATCTACAATTCATGGCGGTAAGGCTAGAAATGTTATTGCTGATGAAGTAGGAATTACAGGAACCTTGAGATTTTTTGACAGACAGGAAGTTGATAAGGCTATTGATGTGATTAAGCTTGTAGGCACAAATGTGGCAAAAGCTCATGGCTGTGAATTTATTGTTAACAAGTTGGCGGTTGAAAATGATCCAGTAATAAATGATGCTAGGTTAAGTGCAATTATGACTGAAGAATTGGGAAATAATTTTGCTAATAACATAAAAAAAGGAATAACTTGGTATGCTTCGGAATCTTTTGAAGCTTATGGTAAACTAGGACCAAGTTTGTTTGCCTTTGTTGGAATTAAGAATGATAAAAAAGGCACAGGTGCAGAACACCATACTCCATATTTTGATATTGACGAGGATAGCTTGGCTTATGGTATTTTTGCAATGGTTAAGTTTGTAAATGCAATTTACAATAGGTAATTATGAGGCTGGTTGGAATAGAAGGCTATTCTAATCAGCCTTTTACTTTAGAAATACAAGAATTTAGGGTATAAATGTAGAAATTAGAGTTGATTGCATAAGGAGGCTTAGATGAGTAAAATACACTCAATAATTGATAGGCAAAGAGAATATTTCTATTCTGGGGTTACCAAGACTGAGAATTTTAGGAGGGGAAATTTAGAAAAGCTAAGAGGACTTATTAATATTTTTGAGGATAATATATTGATGGCTTTGGCAAAAGACCTAGGCAAATCAAATTTTGAGGCTTATGTTAGTGAAATTTCTTTTTTGAAAGAAGAAATTAAATTCTCCTTGGACAACTTGAAGGAGTGGATGAAACCAATCAGGGAGAAAACACCAATCCAAGCTATGCCAGCCAAATCCTACACCCTTTATGAACCTTTAGGAGTAAATTTGATAATTTCTCCATGGAATTACCCCTTTCTTCTTTGTATGGATCCTCTAGTAGCTGCCATGGCAAGTGGCAATACTGCTATCATCAAAACATCTTCAAAAACCAAGGAAACATCTAGGCTAATAAGGACTATGATAAATGATAGCTTCCCAGAAGAATACATTTATGTTGTTGATAATGATAAAGTTAGTCATGAAGAACTCTTAGATGGGATATATGATCATATTTTCTATACTGGTGGCAAGGATGTTGGAAAATATATTATGAAAAAAGCAAGTGAAAATTTGACTAAGCTAAGCCTTGAAATGGGTGGGAAGAGTCCGTGCATAGTAGATAGGTCAGCAGACCTAGAACAAGCTGCTAAAGCAATTGCTTGGGCTAAGACCCTAAATGCTGGTCAAACTTGTGTCGCTCCAGATTATATCTTGCTAGATGCACAGATTAAGGATAGGTTCTTAGAAAAATTAAAGCAAAGTCTAGTAGATTTTTACGGGATAAATCCTTTAGCATCAAAGGACTATGCTTCTATAATAAATGCCAGCCACTTGGATAGATTGATAAAGCTACTAGAGGGGCAAGATATTGTTTTTGGTGGAAATTTTGATAAAGAGAATTTAAAGCTCGCACCTACTATTGTAGATGGAGTTGATTTTTCAAACAAACTTATGGACGATGAAATCTTCGGTCCAATATGTCCTATAATAACTTACCATAATATAAATAATATCCTCTATCAAATAAAGAGAAGACCTAAACCTCTTGCTTTCTATCTTTTCTCAAGAGAGCAAAGATTAATTGACAAGGTCATGTATAATATGGAATTTGGAAGTGCTTGCATAAATGATTGCATAATGCAGATAACAAGTCCTTACCTAGAATTTGGAGGAGTTGGACCAAGTGGAATGGGAGGCTACCACGGTTATAATGGTTTTGTTAATTTTTCCAATAAAAAATCTATCATGCATACATCACCAAGCTTGAAGGTGGATATCAAGTATCCACCATATGATGATGGCAAATTCAATTTAATTAAAAAATTTATATAGTATAACTTGTGGGATTTATTAATCCCACATTTTTTATGCATTTATTTATTCATATAATTATAAAT
>NZ_CAMXYR010000052.1 GCF_947253225.1 uncultured Anaerococcus sp.
TATTAATCACCTCGTATGATTAAGATAATTTTATCACTTTTTTAACGAAAAGTTAATCTTTTTTAAAGATATTATTTATTAAAGCATATAGTTTTGAAAACTAGATTGCTGGTTTAATTTTACCAGGCCTAAGCCTGGCTCAATTCTAGTCTATTTTTAGAAAACCGAAGCCCACAAGACCTGGACCTGTGTTTGCACCAAGAGTTGGGGATATTTGGTCTTTTATAAAAAGACTTGCTCCTTCAATTATATCTCTTAAGGTTTCCTCAAGCTTTGCTGCCATATCTTGGCTATCTCCATGTGCTATGAACATATAGTAGTTCTTCGCCCCTTCAAGATTTTCCAAGGCAAGCTTATAAAATTGCTTGAAGATTTTCTTTTCTCCACGAACAAGTTTTACAAGTTTGAACTTTCCTTCTTCTGGGTCAACTGTAATAAGAGGTTTTACAGAAATAGCATCAGAAATTTTTCCGAAAGTTTTAGGAACTCTCCCTCCTTCAACTATATATTTGAAGGATTCTATCGTGAAAAACACCCTAGAGTTGGTGCGGATATTCTCAAGTCCCTCTTTTACCTGGTCAAATGTCCTACCCTCATCTATGAGTTTCTTGGCATAAAAGGCCAAAAATCCCTCTGCAAGTGTTAAATTCCTACTGTCAAAAGCATAGGTCTCAATTCCTTCAACTTCAAGCATATCACATAGGTTATATGTGCCAGAGAACTTGCTTCCTATACATATAATAATCACCTTATCATATCCGTCTTCCTTTAGCCTTTCTATAAGACTTATAACGTCACCAGGCGCTGGAAGGCTTGTTTTTGGCAAGTAATTTTCTCTTTTTATGTAAGCGTAAAAATCTTCAGGACTTATATCTATCCTATCTTTTAGAAACTCTCCCTCTATATTAATATATAAAGGCAAATAGTACATCCCTTTTTCTTCAGCCAATTTCGGAGAAATATCCGCTCCAGAATCAACTACTATTGCTATTTTTTCCATAATATCTCCTAACGATTCTTCAAAGTAATCCTTGTGTATAATTTAGTAAAGAGGGACAGGGTCAACAAGTACAAGACCTTGTCATGGTGGTCCTTGCTTATGAAATTTATACTTATATCATCACCCTGCTTGAGCACCGCTTCCTTGCTTTTAGTGAAAATATCAACAAAATTATCATAAACTTCTTTAATACCAAAGGTATCTATTTCTATACTTACCCCTTTGGATATCTCCTCAATTGACATTACTTGCTTGAAAAGCCCAATCGCTATAATCTGTGCCAAGGACTCCCTGTAATATTTTTTGTTAATAGGCTCTTTTATGTAGGAAAGTTTAACATAATTGTTTATCATAGATGGTGAAATAGGATTTTCATCACCAATAAATAGGGGTTTTATACTTCTGCCTAGAAAGTTTATAACTTCTGTCATGTAGATACCTTCATTAGGTATGTCTTCCCAAGTTGGAAGTTTTAAATCTCTTAATTGTTTTATCTCTTGCATAACTTATCCTCAGATAATTATACCACTATCTAGTTTTTGTTACTAGCTGTTCTTACTCTAAATCTATAACAAATTCTTGATTATCCTCTTCAATCCACCTAATATCTGTGTCCTCTCCTTCGCTATAGGCTACAAAGGCCCTACTAACTTCCTTATCCTCTGAAAAATTCGTCGGAAAAAATATTTGTGGTTGGAGAATTTCATTGAAGGCTTTTGCCCTATTATAAATTTTACCCCCATTTTTATCTAAGAGTGGCAAAAAGGCAATGTCAATTTCCTCATAATCATCATAAATTCTATAAAGATAATTAAAAATATTTTCCTTATCAATATTATTATCAAGCAAGTAGGAATCTCCCCCATAGAATATATTGAATCCGCAAACCCTAACAAAAAAGGACACCCCTCCTTGATCTTGACTATAAGAAGTAACATCTACTTCCTTGCCAAGCCTTAGGTAAGAATCTCTTTCTACAAAGTGAACATTTTTTGCTTGATAAAGGTTCTTTAGACTTTCTATTGAAAGTTTATTATCTTTTAGATATATTACATTGTTGTCTTTCTTGCTATAGGCAATATCTGCGCTTAACACATAGGTGAAATCATCCATATTTGCAACCTTTAATATTTCTGGACTATAGTGGCCATCTTCCTTGCTTGTTGCAAAAAATATAGTTTTTTTATCATCTGGTATATTAAGAACTCCCCTGTCATAATCAAAGACTAGAAAGTAGTCATCTATTTCCAAACTATAACAATTTCCAGCTACAAAATTTACTATTATCTCATCATTCATACAAAACTCCCTTACTCTAGGAAATATATACCCATTCTTGCCAATTTATAAATTATCGTATAATAATTTTGAAAGAAGGTTATATGAAAAAAGAAATCAAAACAAATGCAATGAGAATATTAGATAGATTAAATATAGCTTACGAGCATGTTGACTACGACCTTAATGGCGAGTTCACTTCAGCAGTTGATATAGCTAAAAAGACCCATGAAGATGCAAATATAGTCTATAAAACACTAGCTACAACTAGCAAAGACAATGAAGTTTTTATTTTTGTAATACCTGCTGCAAGCTCTATTGATTTCAAGAAGGCCAGCAAAGTTGTTAATGTAAAGAGCCTGTCTATGGTTCACCTCAAAGATTTAAAGAAAACTGTGGGCTATGAAAGAGGGGCGACTACAGCCCTAGCTATGAAAAAAGACTTTCCAGTTGTCCTTGATATAGAAGCCAAAAACCACCCTATAATTAAGGTATCTGCTGGCAAGGTTGGCCATGGACTAAAACTTAATCCTGATGACTTTATTAAAGCTAGTAAGGGAATGTATGGGGATGTATGTCAAGAAAATTAGTTAGGATCTTTAATGATTTTTCACAAACTTTTTCCTATGATGAAACCTTAGCGCTCAAGACCCAGCTAAAGACTACGAAAGATTTTCCTGAGAATAAATTAAGGGAGATAAAATTTCTTATCCCAGCTGATGAAAAACTGGATAGATTAAGACTTTTGGTTATTTTATCTCCAATTTTAATAGCAACTTTTGATTCTTCTTCGGACGAATTGAGTTTTTTTAGGAAACAAATAGATAAGTCTAGTTTCCCTTACGGACTCTATCCTAATTTTTTTACTTTTAATGAGGAAAAATACAGAGATTTCTACAAAAATAATCCTATCCTAGAAGATATCTACCTTGGAGAAGATAAATTTATAACTTTCACTATCAATCCTTTAAAGGATGATTATATCTTAGCTCTGGATTTTTTACTTGAGAAATTAATACTTGAGAAGGAAAATTCAAGTAAATTATTAGCTTACTTCCAAGAAATTAGAGATGATATAGTTATCAATGGTAGAAGGTCAATCCTTGCCAATGGCATCCAAGCCTTCTACTTATCTAAATATGTGCTAGTTCGGGATTTGATTTTGTTTGAAGGTTTGATGGAAAGATATGAGGAAGAAGTATCCTATCTTAGGCCAATATACGATAGAATTAACACACTAAAGAGGGCGAATGAATAGAAAGTCTTTTAGATAACAAATAGCCTATTTATTTAACTAGAAAACCTCGCAGATTGCGAGGCTTTTTTACTTGTATTTGATTTAATTACTTATTAGATTTAATTACTTATTAGATTTTCTCCAAATTCCAAGCTTTTCTGCTTCTTTGATTAGTTCTTCTCTGTTGTCTGGATGAGCAAGACCTACTAGAGCTTCTGCTGCTTGCCAAGTTGACAAGCCCTTGAAGTTTACAATACCTTGTTCTGTAGCGATGTAGTGAGTGTTGCTCCTTACTGCAGTAGCTTGAGTTCCTGGTTTAAAGGTTGGAACTATGTTAGAAATTCTCTTTCCTTCCTTGTTTACCCTTGATGATTTAAGAGCGATAAAAGACCTACCTCCCTTTGACCTATAAGCACCAAGAACAAAATCTAAAGCTCCACCTGCTCCTGATATATGTCTAGTTCCAGCAGACTCAGCAGAAATTTGTCCCCAGAGGTCTACTTCGAGAACTGTGTTTATTGATACATAGTTGTCGTGAGCTGCTATTACGTCTATATCATTTACATAGGAAACTGGGCAAGCCATCAATTCTTCATTTCCATCAATATAGTCATACATTTCTTGAGAACCTGCTGCAAAAGCATAAGTTTGTCTGCCTGGGTTGATATTTTTCTTTTTACCAGTGATTCTACCAGCTTTAGCCATTTCCATGAAGGCATCTACATACATTTCTGAGTGAACTCCGAGGTCTTTTAAGTCAGACTTAGCTATTTGAGAACCGATAGCGTTTGGAAGACCACCAATTCCAAGTTGGAGAGTATCCCCATCTCTTAAATTTTTAACAACATAATCTGCAACCTTTAGTTCTTCCTCACCAAATTTAGCACTAGGAATTGTTAGCATATCGTAGTTTGAAGATTCGTATACATAATCCACATCCTTGATATTTACATAGTTTCTAAAGCCACCAAGACCAACAGGAACATTTTTGTTTATTTCAAGAACAACCTTTTCTGAATTTTCAAATGATGTCATAGCATGAGATGCTGATAGACCGAAGTTAAAGTTGCCATGTTTATCCATTGGAGAAACTTGAATAACAGAAACTGCTGCTTTTGGTGCATTTTCTGCTATGTATCTCTCAACTTCAGAATATTTTATTGGTATAAAAAACGCACCATATGGATTGTTATTAATTAAGTTTCTTTCTGGACCAGTTGAGTGCCAAGAATGATAGATAAAGTGTTCACCTGTACTATCAGCTTGACCTACATATGGGTTGTAAGGTACCACACCACTTCTAATTTTGACATCTTTCAGTTCATCAACTCTAGCTGCTAGAGCCTTATCAAAATCAACTGGTACCAAGGCTCCCCAGCCCATTTCTACCCAGTCGCCACTTTTTACGAGACCTGCTGCTTCTTTAGCAGTTATTAATTTTTCTTGATATAATTTTTCAAAATCCATTTAAAACCCCTTTACATTAAATCGTTTTCACTCTATATTATACCCAAATTTTTTTGTATTATTCTACAATTGATAAAATTTATCATTTTTCATTTGATAATCAAAGTTTGTAAAATTAAAAGGGTGTAAGTCTACACCCTTTATTGATAAAGTATGATTATCTTTCAACTACTAATGCAGTTCCCATACCACCACCTATACATAGGGTAGCGATACCTTTCTTAGAGTCTCTCTTTTGCATTTCATATAAAAGTGTTGTAAGAATTCTAGCTCCACTAGCTCCTACAGGGTGACCAATTGCAATAGCTCCACCATTTACGTTTACTATATCAGTATTTAAACCAAGTTCTTTGATTACTGATAAAGCTTGAGCAGCGAATGCTTCGTTTGCTTCAATTAGGTCGATGTCTGCAAGTGTTAGGTTAGCTTTTTCAAGAGCTTTTCTTACTGAAGGGATTGGGCCTGTACCCATGATTTTTGGATCAACACCTTCTGTTGCATAGCTTACAATTGTTGCAAGTGGTTTTACACCAAGTTCTTTAGCTTTTTCTTCGCTCATTACTACTAGGCAAGCGGCACCATCATTGATACCAGAGGCGTTAGCAGCTGTAACTGTACCGTCTTTGATAAAAGCTGGTTTTAGACCAGAAATGCTTTCTTTAGTAACACCTTCTTTGATGTATTCGTCTGTATCGACTACAGTTACTTTGCCTTTTCTACCTTTAACTTCAACTGGGACGATTTCATCTTTGAACCTTCCTTCAGCTCTAGCCTTAGCAGCTTTTTGTTGACTTCCTGCAGCAAGTTCATCTTGTTCTTCTCTTGATAGAGAGAATTTTTCTGCTATATTTTCAGCAGTAACTCCCATGTGGTAGTCATTGAAAGCATCCCAAAGTCCGTCTTTGATCATCTCATCGACAACTTTTTTATCTCCCATTCTAGCTCCCCATCTCTCATCTGTTAAGAGGTATGGAGCGTTAGACATTGATTCTGTACCACCAGCTAGAACTACATCACAGTCTCCTGCAAGAATCATTTGAGCTGCTAAAGATACGCTTCTAAGTCCTGAACCGCAAACGATGTTTAGAGTCATTGCTGGTTTTTCTATTGGAATACCTGCATCAAGAGAGATTTGACGAGCGATATTTTGACCATTACCTGCTTGAAGTACACAGCCTAAAATTGATTCATCTATATCTTCTGGTTTAATACCTGCTCTTTTGATTGCTTCTTTAGCTGCTACTGCTCCTAATTCTCTAGCTGTAACTGTTTTGAATGCTCCACCATAAGCACCAACTGGTGTTCTTGCTGCACTTGCTATTACTACTTTTCTTGTCATATTATCTCCTTAAATCTTTTCGTTAAACTTGCCAAATCTTATTTGCTGTAATCGTAGAAGCCCTTACCAGTTTTTCTACCAAGGTCTCCTGCTCTAACCATTTGTTTTAATAGTGGGCTTGGTCTATATTTGCTATCACCAAATTCTGTATAAAGAACTTCCATGATTGCAAGACATGTATCAAGACCGATTAAATCTCCCAAAGCAAGAGGTCCCATTGGGTGATTAGCACCAAGTTGCATACCCTTATCGATATCTTCAACACTTGCAAGTCCATCAGCAAGAACTCCGATACCTTCATTTATCATTGGGATGAGAAGTCTATTTACAACAAATCCTGGTCCTTCTTTAACTTCGATTGGTTGTTTACCAAATTCTTCAGCTAATTTGAAGATTGTTTCATTAGTTTCATCTGATGTGTGAAGACCTCTGATAACTTCAACAAGTTTCATAACTGGAACTGGATTGAAGAAGTGCATACCAATAACTTTATCAGCTCTTTTTGTTGAAGCAGCAATATCTGTAATTGATAGAGAAGATGTGTTAGAAGCAAGAATTGCACCTTCTTTAACAACTTCATCAAGTTCTTTAAAGATTTCTTTTTTAAGTTTTGGATTTTCTGTTGCAGCTTCAATAACTACATCACAATCTGCCAAATCTTTTAATTCAGTTGTATAAGAAATGTTAGCGATAGCTTTTTGTTTAGCTTCTTCAGTCATTCTTTCTTTAGAAACTAATTTAGCATAGTCTTTTTCAATTCTAGCTTTAGCTTTTTCTAAGAATTCATCCTTAATATCTCTTACAACTACTTCGTGGAATTTTGCAGCTACTTCTACAATTCCTCCACCCATGATTCCTGATCCGATTACTCCAATTTTCATAATTACTCCTTTATTTTATGATTACATTTTCCTATTTTAATAGATACCCAATTATTTGTTCTTGAACTCAGCTTTTTCTTTATTCATAAAAGCTTTCATTCCTTCTTTTTGATCTTCAGTTGCAAATGAAAGACCGAATAGGTTTTCCTCAACCTTGATGGCTGAGTCGATATCAACTTGTCCACCAACATTGATAGCTTCTTTAGCAAGTCTAACTGCAACAGGTGCGTTAGCAGCAACTTTGTTTGCTAGTTTTGTTACTCTTTCTTCAAGTTCTTCTGCAGGAACAACTTCTTGAACAAGACCAATTTCAAGAGCCTTATCTGCTTTAATGTTTTGACTTGTATAGATTAGATATTTTGCAAAACCAGGTCCAATCAATCTTTGAAGTCTTTGAGTTCCACCAAATCCTGGAAGAATTCCTAGACCTGTTTCAGGTTGACCAAAAAGTGCCTTATCGCTTGCAATCCTAAAATCACAGCTCATAGCTAGTTCGCATCCACCACCTAGGGCAAAGCCATTAACAGCAGCTATTGTTGGGATTTCAAGAGACTCAAGCTTTCTAAATACTTGTAGACCTTTTTTACCAAAAGCTTTTCCTTCTAGTGGAGAAAGGGTTGACATTTCTTTGATATCAGCTCCTGCAACAAAGCTTCTGCCTTCCCCAGTAAGGATTAGAACTCTAAGGTCCTTGTTTTCTTTGATTTCGCATAAAACTCTATTTAATTCATTAAGAACTTCTGAGTTTAGTGCATTTAGTGCTTCTGGTCTATTGATAGTAAGTCTTCCGATATAACCATCAACTGTGTACTTAATTGTTTTATATTCCATAATGCCTCCTAAATTTGCAATATGTGATTGCCGAATATGTAGTTATTGATATTTTTTTATCAATAAACCTTAGAATTTAGCTGCTTATCTTATGATGTTTATATAAGATTTTAAACTATCATCTTCTAAGCAGCTTCTTACCTAAAAACTAGTTCTTCTAGTTAGCTTTTCTTTCTTTAATTAATTGAGTTAGTTTTGGAACAACTTCGAATAAGTCGCCAACAATACCGTAATCAGCTATATCAAAGATTGGTGCATCCGGGTCTTTGTTGATAGCAATAATTGTATCACTTGCTCCAATACCAGCCAAGTGTTGGATGGCTCCAGAAATACCTACTGCGATATAAACTTTTGGTCCTACAGTTTTACCTGATTGACCTACTTGGTGAGAGTGAGAAATCCAGCCAGCATCTACAAGTGGACGTGATGAACCAACTGTAGCTCCCAAGGCTTCTGCTAAATCTTCTACTAATTTGAAGTTTGAAGCATCTCCTAGTCCACGACCACCAGAAACGATATATTCAGCTCCAGCCAAATCTACATCTTCTCCTTCATCTCTTGGAATGAAGTCAAGGATTCTAGTTCTAACTTCTCCATCATATTTGATATCTTCAGAGATTTCTTCAATCTCATCTTTTGCTCCGATTTCTTCTTTAGAGAATACTCCTGGACGAACTGTACCCATTTGTGGTCTTGAATCTGGACATAGGATTTGTGCCATTAAGTTACCACCGAAAGCAGGTCTTGTCCATTTAACATTTCCTGTTTCAAAGTCTACGTCAAGTTCTGTACAGTCTGCAGTAAGTCCTGTTCCAAGTCTTGAAGAAATTCTTGGTCCTAAATCTCTACCAACATTTGTAGCACCAATTAGGATTACATTTGGATTGTATTTTTCAACAAGTTTGCAAACTGCATTTGCATAAATATCTGTGTTGTATTGTTTATATTCTTCGCCTTCAACGGTGATGATACCATCAACGCCATGAGCTTTAACTTCTTCTTTTGCATTAGCTACATTTTCGCCAATGATAACTGCATATAATTTTTGTTGTAGAACATCAGCCATTTTTCTGCCTGGGCTTAGTAATTCTAGTCCAACGCTAACAGCTTTTCCTTCTTCATTAGTTTCTACAAGTACCCAAAGGTTTTTACAATCTGTCATACTTCCCCCTTAAATAAGCTTTTGATCTACTAGAGCTTCCATCAATTTGCTTGCTAATTCATCTGCTTCCATGTCTTCAAACATAACTGCAATCTTAGTTCTGTCTGGAGCGTAAGATTTAACTACTCTAGTTGGAGAACCTTTAAGACCAATCTTTGTCTTATCTATTGTAGCTTCTAGATCATCAAATGTAATTTGGCCAATCTCAGCTTTCTTAGCCTTTAGTTTGTTTTTAATCTTTGGATATCTAAGTTCTTCAGCACCAAATTTTGTAAATGTTATAAGGGCTGGAAGTACACATTGTACATTTTGAGAACCGCCTTCTACTTCTTGTAAAACTTTGATTCCTTCATCGTTAAGTTCTGCTGTATAAGAACGTGTTACTTGTGGTAATCCTAAGTGTTCAGCAAGTTCTGGTCCTACTTGAGCTGTATCTCCATCAATAGCTTGAAGACCACAGAATACTAAGTCAGGTTGTCCTTCTTTTTCAGCTACAGCTTTAATAGCATTAGCTAGGA
>NZ_CAMXYR010000053.1 GCF_947253225.1 uncultured Anaerococcus sp.
GACAGCAATTGTCTTTATATCAATTATCTTCTTAGGATTGAATCTCTTAGACTTTTTCAATATAGATGTAAGATTGAATATTTTGAATTTTTCTATTTTCTCATATATTTGATTAATCGGTATCCTAATATCTAAAAATTTACGACTAACCTCACCATTTTCCATTTGCAAACTTAAATCTTCAAGAAAACTTTCATATCCTTTATCGTATTCCTCAATACTTCTAGCAACATCATCAAAGAATATCAAACTATCTTTACTGAGATAATCTAAAAACGAATCATAATTGTCATTTCTATAAGGATTAAGCAAGTCAACATTTGAAACATACATCCTTTCTTCTATGAACGAAATTATTTGTCTGCACTTATCCAAAAGCTTTCTAGTGGTTTGGTCATTGTCCTTATTTTCAATTGAAGACATATCATCATTTATACTATCAATAACTTTTGAAAAGTCATCTTTCGTATATAGAAGCTCACAAACAGGACTAATTTCTACTTCTGAAATTTTCTCTAATGTTCTTTGACTATCTTTATCAAAAAATCTTATCGAATCAACTTCATCATCAAATAGTTCCAACCTTACTGGATTATCATATGAAACTGGCCAAAAATCTATAATAGAGCCCCTCTTAGAAAAATCACCCTTGCTTTCAACTAAACTTGTAGGATTGTAGTTCAAGTCAATTAGTTTTTCTATAAACTCATCAATGTTAATTATATCTTCATTCTTAATATTAACAAAAGACCTGTTAAATTCATCTAAAGTTGTCAACTTATTTGTCAATGCATTTAGACTTGTTACTATTATTTGTTTTTCACCACTTGAAATTTTAGTTAAAACACTTATTCTCTGAGAAAGTTTCTTATTATCAATTGATTTTATATTATAATAATTTATATCAATACTTGGATATAAAATCGCTATCTTCTCTTCTTCTACGCCATTAATATCATCTACATATTTTAAAGCTCTTTTTTCATTTTCTGCAATTATAATTGTATTTTTATTAATTTTTTTAAACAAAGCAAGGACTAAATGAGGTTTAAATCCGTCAGTTAGTCCTGATAAGTAGATTGGAGAATAATCATTTATATTATTCTCAATTTCTTTAATTTGCTTTAATGAATTTATTTTATCTACTAATTCGTTCATCAATTATCTTCCAACAATCTAATTGAGTTAAATTTATTCATTGATTTATCAATACCATCTTTTATCATTAGTTCAATTGCATCTGCTGCAAGTCCTATCTCATCTCTCATTACACTGGCTTCTTTTTCCGAAAATCCGCTCAATACAAAATTTGCTAGATCCATATAATCAGGTTTTTTACCAACAGAAATTTTTATCCTAGGGAAACTATCATCCTGAATCTGATAGATAATTGATTTCATACCATTATGAGTTCCTGCAGAGCCTTTTTTTCTAATTCTTATTGAACCAAAGTTAATATCTATATCATCATACACAACAATTAACTTATCAGAATCAAATTTATAAAAATTTTTAATATCTCTAACTGCTTCTCCAGAGTTATTCATATAGGTTTGGGGCTTTATGAGCATAACTTTATGGCCAGAAATCATTCCCTGACCATAAAGTGATTTGAATTTTAATTTCTTAACATCTATGCCATACTTATCTGCCAGATAATCAATGGTTAAAAAGCCAGCATTATGCCTAGTATTTTCATATTGTAAACCTGGATTTCCTAATCCAACTATATAATACATTTATCTACCATCTACAAATAATCCACTTATTGACTCATAAGTATTTATTCTATGAATTGCTTCAGATAATAGTGGTGCTATAGACATTTGTGTTATCTTGTCTATTTTTTTATCTTCAGTTAAAGCAATTGTATCAGTAACTACTACTTCCTTAACACTAGATTTATTTATTCTCTCTATAGCATTTCCACTAAATACACCATGTGTAGCTACAAGATATACATCCTTTGCTCCGCTATTTATTAGGAACTCTCCAGCATTAGTTATAGTTCCAGCTGTATCAATCATGTCATCTACTATTATTGCATGCTTACCCTTGTAATCTCCAATAACAGACATAACTTCTGAGACATTAGGTCTAGGTCTTCTTTTTTCAATAATAGCTATAGGTAGTTTTAAGTAGTCAGCAAATTCTCTAGCTCTTCTCACTCCCCCAAGGTCAGGACTTACCACAACATATTCATCAGGCCTATCATAAGCAAAATCCTTAAAATGAGTTGATAAGAGTCTTATTGCTGAAAAATGATCTACAGGAATATCAAAATATCCTTGTATTTGTCCAGCATGAAGATCCATTGTAATTACTCTATCTGCACCAGCAACAGTAAGAAGGTTCGCAACTAGCTTTGCAGTTATAGGTTCACGACCTCTTGTTTTTCTATCTTGTCTAGCATAACCATAGTAAGGAATAATAGCATTAATATATCCAGCAGAGGCTCTTCTACAAGCATCTATCATTATTAAAAGCTCCATCAAGTTATCATTTGTTGGGTTTGAGGTAGGTTGCATTATATATACATCCTTGCCTCTGATAGATTCATTAATCTTTATAGAAATTTCCCCATCTTGAAATTTTTCTATATCAGCCTTGCCTAAAGATACTCCCAAATACTTTGCAACACTCTCTGCAAGTGCTTTGTTAGAATTACCAGATAAAAGTTTTAGTTCTCCTCTTTGAATATATGAGCCACCATTACAACTAGATGTCATTTTTTCTCCTTTAGTTTTTCTTGATCTCTCTTTTTCTTTTTTTCTACATAACCTGCGATATTTTTTTGATCTGCACGTTCAATTGATAACTCACCTTTATCAATATTTTTAGTTATAGTTGAACCCGCTGCTACATAAGCTTCTTCTGCAATATTTACAGGAGCAACTATGTTGGAGTTAGATCCTATGAAAGCATCATCACCAACTACAGACCTATGTTTAAATTTACCATCATAATTAACAAAAATCACGCCACAACCGACATTTATGTTCATACCCAAGTCAGAATCACCTATATATGCCAAATGTCCTGCTTTTGTTCCTTGTCCAAGACTAGCATTTTTAACTTCAACAAAGTTACCAATATGAACATCTTTTCCGATTTTTGCATTTGGTCTAAGATGTGAATATGGTCCAATGTTGCTATTTTCTTCCATAATGGAATTTTCTATTACAGAATTGTCTATCCTGACATTATTATGAATTATAGAATTATCAATTCTACTAGAGCCTTCAATTATACAAGCAGAACCGATCTCAGTTTTACCCGTGATTTTTATATTACCAGAAATTACAGTATCTCTACCTATCTTAACACCAGGTTCAATTGAAACTATATCAGGGGTTTCAATTATCACACCATCTAGCATGTAAGCTTCATTGATTTTTTTTCTTAGTATTTTACAAGCATCTGCAAGCTCTTTTTTATTATTTATACCATAAAACAATTCAGAATTTTCATTAACAAAAGCACTAGCTTTTTTTCCATTGTTGGATATTATTGATATACAATCTGTTAAATAAAGTTCATTTTGAGCGTTATTAGTATCAATCTGCTTGATAGAATCCTTTAAATCTTTGCCCTTGAATATATAAATCCCTGTGTTTATTTCGTTAATTCCCATTTGCTGGTCAGTTAAATCTTTATGCTCTGTAATTTTGGTAAATTCTCCACTATTATTTCTTATAATCCTACCGTAACCACTAGGATTAGAAACTTTTGTAGATAGGACAGAAACATTACTACTTGTTTCTATATGACTATTTACAAATTCTTTAAGAGACTCTTTACTAATTAAAGGTATATCTCCATTAAGGACTAAGACTTCATCAGTATCACCTATATAATCACTTGCTAGAGAAACTGCATACCCAGTTCCATATGGATAATTTTCACCGATTTTTTGCTCGATGATTTTTATACCTTCAAACATTTCAATAAGTTTGTCGTTATTAGTTCCAGAAATAATAATAGTTTCTGAATCATCAAACTGACTAGCTTCATATACATATTTTATAATTTCTTTATTTAAAATCTTGTGAAGGACTTTTGAAGTAGATGACTTCATTCTTGTTCCCTCACCTGCAGCCATTATTATTACTTTTAACATTTCTTTATTCCGGAGCTACTTCTAAGGCTAGCTTCATCATATTTGTATATGATGTTTGTCTATTTTCAGCACTATCAGCAACATTTTCAACCAAAGAATCGCTAATTGTGAATATTCCTAGTCCCTTTTTACCATGTTTCCTTGCAGCCATAAATAAACCATATGATTCCATTTCAACACACAAAACTCCATATTTTTGTAGGTTTTGAAAGACTTCCTTAGGCATATCATTATAGAACTGATCTGAAGAATGTACTTGACCACAGTGGGTTGTAAAACCAAACTTATTTGATGTTTCGTATGCTTTTAGTAAAAGTTCAAAGTCTGGCGTTGGAGAGAAATGAACATTTCCAAATAGATTGTCGTTGATTGATGATTCTGAACAAGCTGATGATGCAATAACAATATCATGTAGTTTAACATCCTCTTGCATGCTACCAGCTGTTCCGACTCTTATGATTGTGTCAACATCATAAAAAGCAAAAAGTTCATTGTAATAAATCATTGCAGATGGAATTCCCATTCCGCTTCCCATAACTGATACTCTTTTTCCATTGTAATATCCTGTGAATCCTAACATCCCTCTAGTGTTAGTAAATTCACTTACATCTGTCAAGAAATTATCAGCAATAAACTTAGCCCTGAGAGGATCTCCTGGCATAAGTACAGTATTTGCAATTTGATCAGCACTTGTTGCTGAAATATGTGGTGTAGGTATTGTCAAATTAATCTCCTTTTTAATTTATCTCATGTATTATAATAACATTTTTTTATTATTTTGGGTATTTTATTTTCACAATAATTATTAATCTTGTTCAATTTGCGTTATTTTGTCTACTCTTCTTTGATGTCTCCCTCCTTCAAATTGAGTATTTATAAATTCATCTACAAGCATTCTGCAAGTTTCGCTGCCTATTACTCGTGCTCCAATACATAAAATATTAGCATTGTTGTGAGCCCTACTCATTCTTGCAGAAAAAGCTTCCGATACACATGCAGCTCTTATGCCCTTAACTTTATTAGCTGATATGCTCATGCCAAGTCCTGTGCCACAAATCAAAATTCCAAAATCTGCCCTTCCACTCAGGATTTCTTCACACGCTTTTTTAGCATAGTCACTATAATCAACTGACTTATTATCAAAAGCTCCCACATGAATAACTTCGTGTCCTAAACTTTCAATCTCATTTTTAACAATCTCTACTAAATCAAGACCACCATGGTCATTGCCAATTACAAATTTCATATTCCCTCCTTTGGTATTAATATACTTTTAGCCACAATCTAATCAATCTATTTCAAGAACTTGATATTCTATCAATATTAAATATGGTATAATAAAAATAAGTATACAGTTTAGACTAAAATTAAGGAGAATATATGTTTGAATTTAATCTTGATAAACATGAATATAAATATGTTCACTTCATAGGGATTGGCGGAATTTCTATGAGTGGGTTAGCTCAACTACTTTTGGCTAAGGGTTATGAAGTGTCTGGTTCCGATAGGGCAGATACAAAGATTATAAATCATTTAAGAGATCTTGGCGCAAAAATATATATTGGGCAAAAGAAAGAAAATATTACTAACCCAGACTTGGTAGTATATACCGATGCAATACTGGATGACAATGAAGAGTTAATAGCAGCTAAAAATGTAGGATGTCCTGTAGTAACAAGAGGTGTTTTTCTAGGAGCCTTGATGAGAAACTATAAAAATTCAATTGCAGTTTCTGGTTCTCACGGCAAATCCACAACAACATCTATGATTTCAAAAATATTGATGCATTCGAATGTAGATGCTACAATTCTACTTGGCGGCGTTCTTGAGGAAATGAGAGGAAATGTAAGAGTAGGTTCAGAAGATTATTTAGTTACTGAAGCTTGTGAATACAAAGGAAACATTAGATACTATTACCCTCAAACACTAATAGTTCTAAATATTGACGAAGATCATTTAGATTATTATAAAGACTTGGATGATATCGTAAATACATTTAAAGAATACTTATCCAATCAAGATGAAAATTCCATTACCATAACTAACCTAAATGAAGAAAACAATAAATTAATCTTTGATTCTGTTAAGGGAAGACTTATTACATATGCCCAAGAAAATAATCAAGCAGATTATAATGCTGTAAATATTAAATTTGATGACTTAGGTAGACCTAACTTTGATTTAAGATTCCCTAACGGAAATTTAGAACACTTTGAATTAGGAGTTATAGGCAGACACAATATAAATAATGCCATGGCTTCAATCATTGCTACTTATGAAAATGGGATTGATATTTCAACAATAAGGAATAATATCCTAAAATATACAGGTCTTGATAGGAGAATGCAAATTATTGGAGATGTTGGTGGGGCAACAATTATGACCGATTATGGTCATCATCCTTCTGAGATTAAAGTCACCCTGGATGCTGTTGCTGAGCATACAAAAGGTAAATTAATCTGTGTATGGCAACCTCATACTTATAGTAGGACAAAAACACTATTCAATGATTTCTTAAATTGTTTTGATGCTGCTGATGAAGTAATAGTAACTGATATTTATGCCGCAAGAGAAAAATTCGACCCAAGTATCCATTCCAAAGATGTGGTAGATGCTTTAGTTAGAAAAGGAATTAATGCTAAATATATAGGTGAATTCGAAGATGCTAGAGATTATATATATACAATAATAAATAAAAATGATTTAGTTATTACAACTGGTTGTGGTAATCCAGATGTTTTAGCAAGAATGATTGTTGAAGATAGTAAAAATATGTAAGCAAAAAGGCTAGCTAGTTTCTTACTAGCTAGCCTTTTTTATGTATTTTAGAGCTAACATTAACTAATTACATGCTAAATCTAAGGATATAGCCATGGCTTCATCAATTTTTATCATTATGTCATGGTTAAAACTCCCAATTTTCTCTCTCAGTCTTTTCTTATCAATTGTTCTTAGTTGTTCCATAAGTGCAACGCTATTTTTTGGCAATCCAAACTCATTTCCTTTAAGCTTGACATGTGTAGGTAGTTTAGCCTTATTTAATTGACTTGTAACTGGTGCAACTATAATGGTGGGGGAATACTTGTTACCAACATTGTTTTGAACAATTATAACAGGTCTCACACCACCCTGCTCACTGCCGACAACGGGAGACAAATCAGCATAAAACAGATCTCCCCTCTTAATCTTCATATATTTCTCCTAAATAATCATCTATTTTAATAACTTTACTGCCTCTTACATATACTCTAGGTAATCTCATGCTAAAAGCAGTCATTAGTTCATAGGGAATAGTTGAAATTTTATCAGCTTCTTCATATATATTAGCGTAAATTTCTACATCATCTCCTATTTTACAATCTATATTAGTAACATCGACCATCATCTGATCCATACATACTCTTCCACATACTATTGCTGGTTTTCCATTAATGCTTAGAGTTCCCTTATTTGAAAAAGCTCTCATATAACCATCTGCATAACCAACTGGAATTGTAGCTATTTTCATATTGCTAGGAGTTATGAAAGTCCTACCATAGCTGATAGGTGTCCCTTCTTTAACTTCTTTTACAAATGCAACTTTAGACTTGAATTTGAAGGTTTTTTCCAATTCTACCTCACTAATATCCTTCAAATAATTCGAAGGATAAATTCCATACATGGAAATACCTAATCTTATCATGTCGGTTTCTACGTCATGATAAAGACTGGCGGCAGAATTTGCAATATGTACATTTTCTAAATCAAATTCATCTCTAATCTTTGCTATAGTTGCTTTGAAAAGTTCATTCTGCTTAATAGTAAAGTCCTTGTCTTTCTCATCAGCAGTAGAAAAATGAGTAAATGCACCCCTTATATTAATCTTTTTGAGATTTTTAAGTTTAAAAATTTTATCTATTTCATTAGGTCTAAAACCTATACGAGCATGACCTGTATCTATTGCCAAGTGAGCATTTATTTGAGTATCTATAAATCTATCTATAGCAAATGAATAATCTAAATCATAGATACATATATCTATATCATAAATTGCACACTTCCTAGCTTCTTCTAAATTTACAAATCCTAAAATTAGGATTGGCTTGCTAATTCCTGATTTTCTAAGAAGCTTAGCTTCAGAAAATTTAGCTACAGCAAAATATGTTACATAATCTTCGATATGCCTAGCAACTACAACTGCTCCAAGTCCATAAGCATTGGCTTTCACAACTGCACAAATAGGAGTAGGAAATTTTTTACTCTTAATCCTATTTATATTATTTATTATTTTGTCAATATCTACCTCAATATAATTTGTTAGCATACCTACCTCAAAAGTTTCATAGCAGCTGGGATTTTTTTAATAATATCTGAAGCGATTATAGAATCCTCTCCTAATTCATAAGATGCTAGATCTCCAGATAATGAATGAATGTAAACTCCTAAGCAGGAAGCTTCGTAAGGATCCATTCTATGTAAAAGACTTGCTATAATTCCTGTTAGCACATCCCCACTTCCAGCTGTTGCCATGCCAGGATTTCCTATCTTATTAACATATAGGTTAAATCCGTCAGTAACTATCGTTTCATCTGACTTTAGCACAAGAATTACGCCATATTTTTCAGCAAAATTTTTAGCATAATAAATTCTATCTTTATTTATATCATCAATAGATAGACTGGTTAGCCTTTCGAATTCTTTTAGGTGAGGTGTTAATACAACCTTCCCCGCACTTTTCAAAATATCAGTATTATAGCTTATTGCATTTAATCCATCCGCATCTATAATTATTTTACCACTAAACTTATCCAATACGCTACTAATTAATAAATTTAATGACTCGTCCTGTCCCATTCCAGGACCAATAGCTAGGATATCTTTATCTTCGATATATGAACAAATATGGTCCATATATTCCTCCTTATAGGTGAATGAAGCAGCATTTATAGGGAGAATTATTTGCTCTGTAGATTTAATTTGTAGAATTTTACCAATAGATTTTGGGCAGATAATATAAACAATACCCGCTCCTGTTCTCAAGGAGGCCATAGATGATAAATATATTGAACCGCTCATCCCGATACTTCCTCCCATAAAGGCAATCCTACCATAATCTCCCTTATGAGACTTCTTAGCTCTTTTTGGAAATATACTTTTGAAATAGCTATCTACTTGGTATGGAGCATCATAGGAATTACAGATAGCAACAGCAAAATTACTATCATGACTAATACTAATGTCTTTTGTGAGATATTGTCCTTTACAAAATACAATCGGTTTCTTATCTAAATATCTTATTTCAATTTCATTCTTTATTATGTAAGTTAATGGAAGCTGGTAGGCCTTAATAACAGCTTCCTTTGCAGCATAAATACCAGCTAAACTTTGAAAATAATTGCCTTTTTTTAGCGCATGGATAAGCTCTCCATCGGTAAATATTTTTTTAAAAAATTTATTATTTTTTTTCTTAATTTTTTCGACACTTAGTATATCAATACCTAACATTACC
>NZ_CAMXYR010000054.1 GCF_947253225.1 uncultured Anaerococcus sp.
AGATGAGCGCAATAGTCTCGTGGGCTCGGAGATGTGTATAAGAGACAGATTGTAAACTTAGATGTGATTTTTTTGTAATATCTTTAAGAATTTCTTCGCCTATAAAGTAAAAACTTCTCTTTATTAGCTCATTGGTTGATAAGTAGTATAATCTTCTTATAATTTATATGAAAGAGAGCAATAAATGATTAAAGTCTATATTTTATGTGGTGGACCTTCTAGCGAGCATGACATAGCCCTAAGGAGTGCCCTTAATATTAGCAAAAACTTAAATAAAGATAAGTATGTGATTAAACTTATCTATATTGATAAAAATGGAGCTTATTCAGAGCCTTTTGATAAAATTGATACTGACGATGAGTTTGCCCTTGTTAGAGAGATTAAGGAAAGTCGACCTAAGTCGCTTGCAAACTTTTTGGATTTGATGAGTAAGGAAGATATCAATAATACTATAATTATTCCAGTAGTCCATGGAACTTACGGAGAAGATGGCACTATCCAAGCATTTCTTGATGTAGCTGGTTTATCCTATATAGGTAATGGTAGACTTTCTTCTGCCATCTGTATGGATAAGGTAACAAGTAATGATATTTTCGAGAAAAACAAGTTAAGCCAAGCTTCCTACCTTTATACTAATGAAAAAGGGCTAGGCGAAGCTTTTGCCCAAAGGTGTATTGACGAAATTGGCCTTCCTCTTATAGTAAAGCCTTCTGCCAACGGGTCTTCTGTTGGGGTAAGCAAGGTTACAGATAAGGCTCAGCTACTTGATGCTTGCAAGGAAGCCTTAAAATACGACAAGAAAGTCTTGGTTGAGGAGCTTATTGAGGGTCAAGAGATTGAGTTTGCTGTTGTTGGTGATATGAATCCAGATGTTTCAAGACCTGGTGCCTACATATCAGACCATAGTTTCCTAGACTATGATGCCAAGTATTTTTCTAAGACTACTGTAGAAAGTCTCCCATATGAGATGGATGCCAAAAAGCTCAAAGAAGCTCAAGATTTTGTAAAAAAATGTTATGTAGCTTGTGGGTGCGAGGGATTTGCCAGAGTCGACATCTTCTATGGTATTGATGGAAACTTTTATGTAAATGAAATTAATACCTTCCCTGGTTTTACTCCATCATCTTTCTTTGCTAGGTTGTGTGAGCTTATGTATGGTAAAACTTTTAGTGAAGTCCTTGATATTTTAATTGAAGATGGACTAGCTAGGGGGCAAAGATGATTGAAAGAAGTCTAGGTCAAATAGCCCAAATGGTCGGAGGTAGACTTTGTGATCAAGCCTATGAAAATACAAAGATTAGTGGTGTTTCTACTGATTCTAGGACTATCCAAAAGGGCAATCTCTACATTCCCCTAGTTGGTGAAGTCTTTGATGGTAGGCTTTTCGTTAAAGAATGTGAGGATAAGGGAAGTCCCGCCTTTCTAGTTGATGATGGTTATGAGGTTAAAAATAACATTAGTATCCCTTATATAAGGGTAGCTGATACCTTGAAGGCTCTCCAAGACCTAGCTCGTTCTTATAGAGAGGAACTTGATGTAAAGGTTGTTGGTATAACTGGCTCAAATGGAAAGACTACAACCAAAGACTTGCTTTTTGAAGTCTTAAGCCAAAAATATAAGACTCAAAAAACTATTGGCAACCTCAACAACGAGATTGGCGTGCCTAAGACAATCCTATCTCTTGCAGAGGATACAGAAGTAGCCATTGTCGAGCTTGGTACCGATAAATTTGGAGATATTTCTCTAACATCCAATATATCAAAACCCGACCTAGCGATTATTACCAATATTGGTGATAGCCACCTTCATAATCTAAAATCCAAAGAGGGTATTCTAAAGGCAAAGATGGAGATAATCGAAGGCTTGAGCGAGGATGGTACTTTTATTTATAATGGGGATGATCCTACTATCAATAAGGAAATAGGAACTTATAGCTTTAGCCAAAAGTCTATAAGTTTCGGCTTAAATGAAGATAATGATTTTGTTGTAAGAGAGCTTAAAACCCAACCAAACAAGGTTTCCTTTGCCTACAAGGATGAAGAGTTCTCAGTTCCACTTTTGGGTAGGCATAATATCTATAACGGCTCCTGTTGCCTACTAGTTGCAAGGCTTTTTGGTCTAAGCTATGACGAAGTAAGAAAGGGTCTTAACCAAGTAAGACCAGCTAATAATAGGTCAAATATGATTGAGTTTGAAGGCTTTGATGTGCTTGATGATTGCTACAAGTCAAATCCTCAATCCCTAAGGTCAGGGCTTATTACTACTAAGCTTTTGAATGGCTATGATAACAAGATTGTGGTTCTTGGTGATATGCTAGAGCTCGGTGAAAATGAAGATAAGCTCCACTATGAAGTAGGACTTGATATCGACCCAAAAGATATCCACTACTGCCTATTCTTTGGTCCCCTATCCTACCATATGTATGAGGGAGCTTGTGAAAATTTCCCTAAAGATAGACTCTTTCATTTTTCAAACAAGGATGATTTAATCGATAAGCTAAAATCTCTAATCACCAAATCAACCCTAGTTTTTGTAAAGGGCAGTCATGGCATGCACATGGAAGAAATTATTGAGAGCATAAGTAAATTAAAGTTGTAAAATAATATTAGAAATAGAAAAGAATAAGGAGTTAATATGATTTATACCGTAACACTCAACCCATCAATCGACCTTTTTGTTGAGCTAAAAAACCTCAAACTAGGTCACGAAAATGATATTGTGGCTGAAAGATCTGTTCCAGGTGGTAAGGCAATCAATGTATCAAGAATCCTTTCATCTCTTAGAATCCCAACTATAGCCACAGGCTTTACAGGAGGCTTTCAAGGTGAGTTTATAAATGATTGGCTCGGTCGTGAAAAAATCAAAACCAACTTTGTAAGTATGGATAACCACAACAGGACCAACATCAAACTTTTTGAAAATGGTCAGGAAACCATGATTAACTTCCCAGGGCCAACCATTAAGTCCAGCGAAGTTGATGAACTCGTTTACTACCTATCAAGAGTTAGGGAAGGAGACACCATAATCTTTGGAGGGTCAGTCCCACCAATGGAAGATGGTCTTGATAATGATATCTATACAAGACTTGTATCAGTCGCAACTGCCAATGGTGCCGACTTTGTGGCAGATGTTCCAGCTAGATACCTTCTTGATATAGTTAAGCAAAAACCTCTCTTGGTTAAGCCTAATGGCGAGGATATAGAGGAAATATTCAATGTTAGAATTGAAAATAAAGAAGACTTCATCCCTTATGGTAAAAAACTTGTTGAAATGGGAGCAAAATATGTAATTATTTCCTACGGAGCCCATGGTTCAATGTTCTTTACAGAAAATGAAGTTTATCAATCAACTCCAGTAGAAGATGGAAGAGAAATAATAAACACAGTAGCCTGTAGGGATGCCATGATTGGTGGCTTTATTGGAACTATTGTTAGAGATGGAGACCCAATAGAATCTTACAAGATGTCAGTTGCCAGCGCTTCTGCAACAGCTAGAGTCCTTGATTTACCTTCAAGAGATGAAATTATGAAAATGCTTGACCTAGTTGTCGTAGACCAAGTAAAATAAAAAAAACTATTTTTGTTTAAAATTTAAGAAAAATCAAGGGGGACTTTTATTTAGAGTCCCCTTTTAGTTAGTTCAATTTTTAAGACATAAAAGCTTACAAACATTTACTATTAAGTTCTTATTCATAGAAAAACCCCTAATCCATATTTTAGATTTTGGGGTTAGCTCACCTTGTAGGTGTTGAATTTCTATTTTCCATATTTTTCTATCAATTCTCTTATATCCTCTACCTTGTAATTGCAGACTCTTAGCACATCCTCTTGCCTAACCCTATTTAGAGTAAAGGAAAAGGGAGTTTCCTTTAAGAAACTTATATCGTTGTAATCATCTCCAAAAGCGATTATATCCTTGTCATATCCATAAAAATCTTTTATGAAGTCAATGCCTGTTTGCTTGGATACTTCCTTCTTTATCACATCAATTACTCCTAGGGATTTATGAAAGGAAAAATCATCCTCAAAGGGATTATCCAAAAACTTGTCTGTGTAAATAGCCAAGGATAGAGCATGCTCACCATCCATAAGGTCATTGATGCTTGTTAGAGTCCTCGCTTGGTCAGTGAATATTTTTGTAGGAAAATATGGTTTGTAAAATTCGACTAGCCTTCTTAGCTTATCTTTATCTAAGGTAAACTTGAGAAGTTCAATCATTTCTTGCCCATTTTTTACTAAAATATGCGACCCATTATTGGCAATAACAAAGTCTGGTCTAAGACTTCCTCGAATAAGTCCATCTAGGGTGTGAAAGCTTCTGCCTGTTACAAGGCCAAAAATATTGCCAGCTTCTTGAAAGGAAGTTATTGCCTCAAGGTCGTCTTTCATAAACTTGTTATCTATAAAGATAGTTCCATCAAAGTCTGATGCAATAAATTTCATTCTAATCCTCTACTTCGATTTGCTCAAAGCTTATATTATTTTTCCTAAGTAATTCAATTGCATAATCGTCCATCCTATAGGCAACATTGTAGTAAATTTTTTTGATACCTGCTTGAATTAGGGACTTGGTGCAATTTAGGCAAGGAAAATGTGTTACATAGCAAATAGTATTCTTGGTAGCAATTCCTTCTTTAGCACAATACAAAATAGCATTCATCTCTGCATGGATTGGAGCTATACAATGACCATCACGCATGGTGTGTCCCACTTCATCGCAGTGGGGATTGCCCTTAATTGATCCATTATAACCTGTAGATACTATCCTATTTTCTTCATTGACAAGGACGCAACCTACATAGGCCCTATCGCAAGTTCCCCTCATTGCCACGCCCTTGGCAAGTTTCATAAAGTATTCTTCCCAACTTAATCTATCTTTAGCCATATTTACTCCTTAAAATTTAAGTCTTACATTAAATAGAATATCAAAGAATCTAAAACTTAGCAATAAGGATATGATAAATATTATTATTATAACAAGGCTTGTCTTTTGGATAAAGACGCTTGCCAACATGGAAGTCATGAGATTTGCAAGAGTAAGACTTGCCATAAGCTTGCAAAATATTCCGACCCTCTTATTTCCTATCATGTAGCCACTTCTTTCACTACTTTGGTTTTTGCTAAGAAGAAGGGCTAGGTAAAAAATTATTACAGCCACAAGGAGAAAGGCAAGAATTGTAACAAGATTATCTACCTTCATGTAGGTAAGGGATATGAGTGTTTTAATGAAAGGATTAAGTTTTCCCTCAAAACTTCTTATAGCATCTTCAACCTTCTCGGCCAAGTCAAAGGAAAAAGCATTCAAGGTCATATTCAAATTTATCCTATAAAGTTCGAAGCCTGCTAAGGTCATTATATAAAGCCCTATGTGGCCTAAGAAATTGCCTCCTATAAATCCCAAGGAAGTAGAAATAATACTTGCTCCCAAGAAAATTAGGATATTTCTAAAAATTTGCTTGCCTATCAGAGAAAAACTTACTAGCTTACCGAAGACAGAGGTCTTTAGGATAAAGGCAAGGACAAGAGAATTTATAGCAAAAATTACCATCCCAAAGAGAAATGCAATTCCTATCTTCATAAGCAACTCATCTTTCTTTTTCCATGGCATAAGCCTTGTAAAATCATAGATTGCCAAAGATTGCTCAAGACTTGTAAGACTTAGGGCAAAAAGTCCTATAAAGATTACTATAGGAAAAACCAAGGCCTGATAGTAGTCGGCCCCATCAAACTTACCATCCTCAAACTTCTTGAGAAAATTCATAACATTGTTATAGATATAGTGGGACTCAAATCCCCCATTTTTATTGAGCCTTTCGAAGTATTCATCTTGTACTTTTCCATCGACACCCAATCCATAGACATCATCATCCTCGAGAAGTTTATACTTTTCCTTGTACTTTAAAGCATCAATCTTAATCTTATCGAGACTTTCCTCATTTATTTCTATATCTTCATTGTGCTTTTTACCATCCAAGTTTTCTCTCATATTACTAACATTATCATTAAATCTATCGTAGTCATTCCTTATGTCATTTTGGGCTAAAATCCCTACAGCCATTGTGCAAAAAACTGTTACTAGAAGTATCCAAATAGAAAATCTCTTCCAGGTAAATTTTAATAAATTATTAAAGTTACGCATTTTCCTGACCCCTTTCTAAGTAGAAATAATCTTCAATCTTAGGAGTTAATATATCGTATTGGGCTATATCTTCCCTGTCCAAAAGCTCTTTAAGCCTACTATCACTAGCATTAACCAAGAATGTTGCTACCCTACCGATTTCATTTATAAGAATCATTTCCTTAGCAAAACCCCTTTTAACTTCATTTTTAAAGACTAGCTGAACTTTCTTGAGTTTATTTATATTTTCATCACTCGTATTTATCAATTTTCCGTCTATAGTGAGATAATAAATATAATCACAAATTCCAGCTAATTGGTCAAGTTCATGGCTTGAAGCAAAAACTGCCTTACCAGAGTCCTTAGCGTCCAAAAGATAGGACACTATTTCTTTTTTATTAAGTACATCCATCCCATCGAGGATTTCATCAATTAGCAAAACTCTCGCCCCTGTGGAAAGGATTGTGATAAGACCAAGGATATTTTTTTGTCCTTTGGAGAAATTTCTAACGTTTTTATTAGCATCTATTTTCTGTCTTTTTAGCTCATCAAAGAAAAATGAAGTGTCAAAGCCATCATAAATAACCCTATAAAAATCTGGTATATTCTCAACCTTGTAGTAGTTAAAATAATCGAACCTATCAGACAAAAAGCCAATATTTTTAATTAACTTTGGATGTTTTGCCAAAGTCTTTCCATCAAGGTCAAAACTTCCATGATCCATATCATAAATCCCGCAAAGGCACTTTAGAAGGGTCGTCTTACCAGATCCATTTCGTCCTACAAGACCTGTAATCATTCCTTCTTCAAGATCGAAAGAAATATTATCGAGAACCATCTTATCATCAAAGCTCTTTTTGATATTATTTGCCCTTATCTTCATACAAACTCCTTTCTGTAGCTAGGAAAATCTCAACTATATCTTCTTTGCTAAAGCCTAAGAAAATCGCCTGTTTAAAATCATTTATCAGACTTTCAATAAATTCTTCCTTGCTTATCTTTATCTTCTTGGTATCAATTTTAATAAAAGTCCCAATTCCAGGTTTAGTCTCGATTATCCCAAGCCTATCAAGCTCCTTGAAGGCCTTGGAGACAGTTGTCTGGTTGATTGATAGGCTTTTTGATAGCTCTCTTACGGATGGAAACTTATCCCCATCTATGAAAAAACCTGCCGCCAACATCTCCTTGGTCTGATCGACAATTTGCTGGTAAAGTGGGATTTCTGAAGAAAAATTTATATTAAACATATCCCCTCCCTATGGTGTTTGGTGCTATACCATACATTTTTTACTTCCATTATAGCACTTTATAAATTTTTTGCAAGAAAAAAAGAACTTCCTAAGAAGTTCTCAAGTTCACATAAGAACAGCAAAAGGCTTGGCTATATTTGCCAGAATCCTATACCTTAATTTTATCATATTAACATCTTCTATATTTATTTCAGTGGCTATATCAAAGAAAATATCAAAGTCATTTTTTATTTCTTCCAAGCTATTGGTCTTATACATCAAAACTCCACACTCAAAGTTTTGGTATAGGGCCCTATAGTCAAGGTTTACGGTTCCAACAAAACCAATCTTCCCATCTGCAAGCCAAGTTTTGGAATGGACAAAGCCTGGGGTATATTCAAATATCCTAACTCCTGCCCCAAGTAGCTCCCTGTAGTGGTCCTTAGCAAGGGCTGAGGCTATTTTTTTATCTGGAATGTGAGGTAGGCAAATTCTCACATCTATCCCAGATTTTGCTGCAAGCTTTATAGAGTTTCTGATTTCTTCATCGATGATTAGGTAAGGACTCATCAAATATAGGTAGGACTTAGATTTATTTATCAAATCTACTAGAACATTTTTGGAAATAGTTTCATTATCCAAGGGATTATCTGCAAAAGGAATGTAAGTTCCTGTAGAATTAACAATTGGGTAAGTTTTTAGGTAAGAAGTGTAATCTTCTGCACTTTCGTCCATTGAGTTCCACATATTTAAGAACATAATTGTAAAGGACTTTACAGCACTGCCCTCAAGCCTTGCCCCGCAGTCCTTCCAATGGCCAAATCTCTCATAAACATTGATATATTCATCCGATAGGTTAATACCACCTGTATAGGCGAACTTTCCATCTATGACCATGACCTTCCTATGGTCCCTGTTGTTTTGGTAGGTTGATACGATAGGATACATCTTGGAAAAGACCCTACACCTTATGCCGAGACTCTCCATCTCTCTTGTGAAATTGCCCCTAACCCTTGTTATTAGGTTTGAACCGTCAATTAGCAGTCTTACTTGGACTCCTTCCTTAACTTTCCTAACCAATTCTTCAAGAAGAGTCCCCCACATATAGCCATAATCTATTATGAAAAATTCCATAAAGATAAAATCCTTGGCATTTCTCACATCGAAAAGCATGGCATCAAACATATCATCTCCAACCTTGTAGTAGGTTGAAGAAGTGTTTTTATAACTTGGAAAACCCCCAACATCGTCAAGGTACTTGGCTATAGGATAAAATCTTTTGCCCCTATCCTCTATGCTCCTATAAAGCTCTTGGTCGGCTTTTGTGTAGGCCCTCGACTCATCATTTAGCCTTAAAACCTTCCTTTGCTCCCTCCTGTATCCAATAGAAAAGTGACTCATAATAAAGGCTATAATTCCAAAAGTCGGGAAAATCGCAATCAACAAAAACCAAGAAAGCTTATTGGCATTGGACACATTTTTCATATTTAGAATTATAAGCATGATAAAAAACTTTGAAATCGCATCTCCTCCCAAGAGATAGGTTAGGTCGATATTTACAAAATAGTAAAGGTAAACCATCAAGGCAATCTGGACAAGAATCAAAACAGCAAAAAGCCCAGCACGGGAGAAAATCAAACTTCCTACCCCTTTTCTTGTTTTTTTCACATACTTATTTTCGTTGATTTTATTGATGATGTTTTTATTAAACTTGTACATACCTTAATTATACACCACTATGATAACAAATTGTAACATTGTATTATAAGTGTTGAATTTTGAGAGTTTATGAAAAATTATTATTCATCAAATGTAACGGAATATAATATGATTTTTGACGGATTTTTGACGGAACTAAAAAGATGTGCTAAAAATTAAATAAGTGTACTTTTACACCTAAATTCTTTAAAAACCTCAATTAAGCTTGACTTTTAGTTTTTTTGAGGTTTTTTTGACTTCAAAAATTACCCCAAAAGCAAAATTAGCTCCCGAAGTTGGAAAAGGCCCCGAACCCCGTTCAATAAAAAAGA